>NZ_JBFAZH010001074.1:0-2642 GCF_040681735.1 Actinoplanes sp. NPDC051633
GCCGTTCCTTAGTCTATAGGCTTGACCAATCATGACGCTGACCGACCTTCTGCCTGCCGATGCCGACCCTGAGACCATCCTCGACGCCTTCAACGGCTGGGTGGGCGAGCAGGGCCTGACGCTCTACGCGCATCAGGAGGAGGCACTGCTCGAGATCGCCACCGGTGCGAACGTCATCCTCAACACCCCCACCGGTTCCGGTAAGAGTCTGGTCGCGACCGGCGCCCACTTCGCCGCGCTGGCCGACAAGCGCACCACCTTCTACACCGCGCCGATCAAGGCCCTGGTGTCGGAGAAGTTCTTCGCCCTCTGCCAGGTCTTCGGCGCCCACAACGTCGGCATGCTCACCGGTGACGCCAGCGTGAACGCGGACGCGCCGATCATCTGCTGCACCGCGGAGATCCTCGCCAACCTGGCGCTGCGCGAGGGCGCGGACGCCGACGTCGGCCAGGTCGTGATGGACGAGTTCCACTTCTACGCCGAGCCCGACCGCGGGTGGGCCTGGCAGGTGCCGATCATCGAGCTGCCCCAGGCGCAGTTCCTGCTGATGTCGGCCACGCTGGGCGACACCACCCGCTTCGTCGACGACCTGTCGCGGCGCACCGGCCGGGCGACCGCGGTGGTCGCCACGGCCGAGCGGCCGGTCCCGCTGCTTTTCGAGTACGCGATGACGCCGCTGCACGAGACCATCGAGGAGCTGCTGTCGACCCGGCAGGCCCCGGTCTACATCGTGCACTTCACCCAGGTCAGTGCCCTGGAACGGGCCCAGGCCCTGATGAGCATCAACATGTGCACCCGGGCCGAGAAGGACGCGATCGCCGCGGCCATCGGCAACTTCCGGTTCACCGCGGGCTTCGGTCGCACCCTCTCCCGGCTGGTCCGCCACGGCATCGGCGTGCACCACGCCGGCATGCTGCCCAAGTACCGCCGCCTGGTGGAGACGCTCGCGCAGGCGGGGCTGCTCAAGGTGATCTGCGGGACGGACACCCTCGGGGTCGGCATCAACGTGCCGATCCGCACGGTGCTGTTCACCGGACTGTCCAAATACGACGGTGTGAAGACGCGGCTGCTCAAGGCCCGCGAGTTTCACCAGATCGCCGGGCGGGCCGGCCGTGCCGGGTTCGACACCGTCGGCACGGTCATCGTGCAGGCCCCGGAGCACGTGATCGACAACGAGCGGATGCTGGCCAAGGCCGGCGACGACCCGAAGAAGCGGCGCAAGGTGGTGCGCAAGAAGCCGCCGGAGGGCACGATCGGCTGGGGCCGGCCCACCTTCGACCGGCTCGTCGAGGCCGATCCCGAGCCGCTCACCTCGTCGTTCCAGGTGTCGCACGCGATGCTGCTGAACGTGCTCGGCCGCGGCGGCGACCCGGCGGTGGCCATGCGGCACCTGCTCACCGACAACCACGAGGACCCGGCGGCGCAGCGCCGCCACATCCGCCGGACCGTGGCGATCGCGCGGGCCCTGCTCGCCGGCGGTGTCATCGAGAAGGCCGACGGCGTCTACCGGCTCGTCGACGACCTGCAGATCGACTTCGCGCTCAACCAGGCCCTGTCCCCCTTCGCGCTGGCCTGCCTCGAGCTGCTCGACCGGGAGTCGCCGGACTATCCGCTCGACGTCGTGTCGGTCATCGAGGCCACCCTGGAGGATCCGCGGCAGGTGCTGTCGGCGCAGCGGCAGCGCGCGCGAGGAGAGGCGGTGAACGCCATGAAGGCCGAGGGCATCGAGTACGACCAGCGGATGGAGCTGCTGGAGGACGTGACTCATCCGCGGCCGCTGGTCGAGCTGCTCGAGGGCGCGTACGAGACGTACCGGCGGGGGCACCCGTGGGTGGCCGATCACGAGCTGAAGCCCAAGGCCGTGGTCCGCGACATGTACGAGCGGGCGATGACCTTCACCGAATACGTGTCGTACTACGGGCTGTCCCGCTCCGAGGGCCTGGTGCTGCGGTATCTGGCCGACGCGTACCGGGCGCTGCGCCAGACGGTTCCCGAGGACGCGCGCACCGAGGAGCTGACCGACCTGATCGAGTGGCTCGGCGAGCTGGTGCGCCAGGTCGACTCGAGCCTGCTCGACGAGTGGGAGCGGCTGCGCGACCCGTCCTTCGTACCGTCGGAGGAGGTCCGCCTGGACGACAAGCCGCCGGCGGTCACCCGCAACACCCGCGCCTTCCGGGTCCTGGTGCGCAACGCGATGTTCCGCCGGGTCGAGCTGGCGGCGCTGCGCCGCACCGGCGAGCTGGGCGACCTGGACGGCGAGGCGGGCTGGACGGCGGACCGCTGGGCCGACGCCCTGGACGGCTACTTCTCCGAGTACGACGAGATCGGCACGGACTCGAACGCTCGCGGCCCGGCCCTGCTGCACATCGAGGCCGGTGCCGAGGCGTGGACGGTCCGCCAGGTCTTCGACGACCCGGAGAACGACCACGACTGGGGCATCTCCGCGACGGTCGACCTGGCGGCCTCCGACGAGTTGGGCGCCGCGGCCATCACGGTCACCGGCGTCGGCCCGCTGTAGGCCCGCGCGCCTCGGGTTCGGCAGCCCCCGCGGGGCGGGCTGCCCGGCGACTCACTCGCGCGGGTTGGCCCGCGGGAAGAAAGATCGGCAGAGCGTCGGGTTGGGGAAGAGGGTTGTTACAGGC
>NZ_JBFAZH010001075.1:0-2634 GCF_040681735.1 Actinoplanes sp. NPDC051633
CGCGTCGCGGCGGTGACCGCGGCGGTCGTGCCGGCGTCGATGGTGCCGGTCCTTCCGGATGCGCGGCCGATCACCAAGCCTTCAGTCGGTTCGCTCTTCCTGCTGGTCGCCGCGGTTGCGGCGCTGATGCTCGGGGTCGCGCGACGCTTCAGCTGGTCGGCGGCCGCCCGCGCGGGCTCGTCGGCCGTCTCCACGGTCACTCTCAGCGCAGTGAGAGGACGGGCGCCGCCCCGCCGAACGGCGTAGCAGTGTCCCCTTTCCTTCGCCCGCGGCGGGCCCGGTGCGGCCCGCGCGGGACTTTCCGCGTTGAGGAGCATCGATAACAATGTCGCGCGCTACCACCGTGCGCGCTGTTCTGGCCCTGATCGTCCTGGTGGTTTCCGGGTGGCTGCTGGCCACCCGGACGCCCCGGCTCGGGCTGGACCTGCGCGGCGGCACCCAGATTGTTCTTGAGACCCGTGACGGCGAGTTCGCCGAGGCGAACGCCGTCACCACCGACGAAGCCCTCGAGGTGCTGCGCCGCCGCGTCGACGAGCTCGGCGTGACCGAGCCGACGCTGGCCCGCTCCGGCGAGCGACGCATCGTGGTGGAGCTGCCCGGCGTCACAGATCCGGCCGAGGCCGTACGCGTCATCGGCCGCACCGCCCAGCTCGCCTTCCGCCCGGTCCTCGGCGTCGCCGAGGCCCGACCGAGCACCGAACCGAGCACTGAACCGAGCACCGGCCCGGACCCTTCGAACGCGGAGGAGATCGTCCTGCCGTCGGAGGACGGACAGCCGTTGCGGCTGGGCCCGCCTGCCATGTCGGGGCAGCAGGTCGGCGGTGCCGACGCCGTCCTCGACCAGTTCGGCGGGTGGCAGGTCACGCTCGACTTCCGCGGCGACGGCGGCGAAGCCTGGCAGCGGCTGACCGGCAAGGCGGCCTGTGCCCCGGTCGGTGACCCGGCCCGGCGCGTGGCGATCGTCCTGGATCGGGAGGTGATCTCTTCACCGCAGGTCGGTGAGGAGGTTGCCTGCGAGGCCGGCATCGCAGGCGGCCGGACGCAGATCACCGGATCGTTCACCGAGGCTCAGGCCAAGGACCTCGCCCTGCTGGTCCGCGCCGGTGGGCTGCCGGTGCCGGTGGAGGTCCTCGAGCAGCGAACGGTCGGTCCGACGCTGGGCCGGGCGGCGATCGACGCCTCCGCGATGGCCGCCGTGCTCGGCACGATTGCCACGCTGCTGTTCATCGTCGGCGCGTACCGGCTGGTGGGCGGGGTGGCCGCGGTCGCGTTGATCGGTTACGGCCTCATCTCGTACGCGGCGCTTCTGGCCATCGGCGCCACCCTGACCCTGCCGGGCCTGGCCGGGTTCGTCCTGGCGATCGGCATGGCGCTGGACGCCAACGTGCTGATCTTCGAGAGAGCCCGGGAGGAGTACGCCGCCCGCGGGTCACGGCGCAGCCTCCGGACCGCACTGCGGGCAGGATTCCGGAACGCCTTGTCCGCGATCGCCGACTCCAACATCACCACGCTGCTCGCGGCGGGACTGCTGTTCTTCCTGGCCTCCGGGCCGGTCCGCGGCTTCGGTGTCACGCTGACCATCGGCGTGCTGGTCTCGATGTTCACCGCGCTGGTGCTGACCCGCGTGCTCGCGTCCCCGTTGTTGGGTAGTCGCTGGGCGGAACGCCGGCCGGGCTTGAGTGGTCTGGCGAGCACGGGCTGGGTGCGGCGCAAGCTCACCGAACGCAACCCCGACATCATGGGGCGTCGGCGACTGTGGCTGATGGTCGCGGGCGTGGCCACCGTGGCCGCGCTCGCGGGCATCGGCGTGCGCGGGCTCAACGTGGGCGTGGAGTTCACCGGAGGGCGGATCGTCGAGTACGCCGCCACCGTGCCCCTGTCGGCCGATACCGCCCGCGACGCGGTGACCTCGGCGGGCCTGGACCGGGCGGTGGTCAACACCGCCGGCGACGGCAACATCAGCGTCCGCGCCGGCAACTTCGGCGAGGACGTCGAGGCCGAGATCCGGTCGGCGCTCACCGAAGCGGGCGGCGGGGAGGTGCAGCGGCTCCGCGACGAGCGGATCGGCCCCACTCTGGGGGCGGAACTGCGCCGCAACGCCGTCATCGCCCTCGGCGTCGCGCTCGCCGCCCAGCTGGCCTACCTGGCGATCCGCTTCCGCTGGCAGTGGGGCGCAGCCGCGGTGCTCGCCATGTTCCACGACGTGCTGCTGCTGCTCGGCGTCTTCGCGTGGCTCGGCCGGCCCATCGACGGGGTGTTCCTCGCCGCGCTGCTCACCGTGATCGGCTACTCGGTCAACGACTCGGTCGTCATCTTCGACCGCATGCGGGAGCTGGTCAGGGCGAAATCCGGCCGGCCCTTCGCGGAGCTGGCCAACGCCGGCTCCCTGCAGACTGTGCCGCGTACGGTCAACACCGGCCTCGGCGCGATCTTCATCCTCATCGCTCTGGCCGTGCTCGGCGGCGACTCGCTGTTCGACTTCGCGCTGGCGCTGCTGATCGGCATCACCGTGGGCACCTATTCGTCGGTCTTCCTGGCCGCACCGATGACCGTCATGTTCGAGTCGCGGCGCGGCGGTCTGTCCGCGGGAAGGTGACAGTGCCACTCCCGCCGGCGAACGCCGGCGGGAGTGGC
>NZ_JBFAZH010001076.1:0-2633 GCF_040681735.1 Actinoplanes sp. NPDC051633
GACGCCGCCGTCGGCCAGGTCGATCGCGGGCCGCAGGCAGGCGTCGAGTCCGAGCCGTCCGTGGCGTTCGCTGAGGGCGGCCCAGCCGGCGACGGATCCGGGCACGGTCACCGAACGCGGCCCCCTGCCGTGCACGGGCCGCGGCTCGGCGTCGCGCGGAGCGGGCCCGGCCGCGTCGAGGCCGGTGGCCCGGTCGCCGTCCCAGACGATGGCGAAGGCGTCCCCGCCGATTCCGGTCGACATCGGCTCGGCCACACAGCAGACCGCCGCGGCGGCGATCGCGGCGTCCGCGGCCGACCCGCCCCGGCGGAGGATCTCGAGCCCGGCGAGCGTGGCCGATGGCTGGCTGGTGGCGACCATCGCCCGCGAGGCGACGGCGGGGCCACGCGAGGGCGCCCAGCGGAAGTTCGGCGGCATCGGCATCAGCCCATCATGCGCCCCCACCGAAGATCGGAACCCGGCTAGCATCGACGTTCATCGCTACGCGTACGGGGGACTCCAGGAATGAGGACGCGATGAGTCGATTTCGCCATGCCTTCGTTGCCGTACTGGCAACGGTCAGCGCGGTCGTTGCTCCGGCGGCGCCGGGCCATGCCGCGCCGGAGCCGGCCGCCGCCCCGGCGCCGCGACCGGCGTCCGCGGGCATCGAGCAGCCCGCCGGCCGGGCCGGAACTCCGCGGATGGCGGACAACTGCGCCGACCTGCGCAGCCGAGCCGCCGCGCTGATCACCGCGGGCTACAAGGCGGCGGTCTGCATCGATCCGGAGGCCGCGCCGAAACCCGGCACCGGCAAGGGGTCGGCGTCCGCCAGGATGGCCGAGCTGGTCGCCGACGACGAGGCGCTGGAGCACTGCCGCCGCAACCGGAACGCCTGGTGGGCGTGGCGGGGCGAGGCGTGCCTGCTGATGGGGTTCCGGGCCGTTCAGAAGGATCTGCGCACGCTGGCCACGATCGGCTGGGCCGACTACGACCTGTCGCAGTACATAACGACCACCACCTCGGGTGACACCCGCTGGCACGACATCACCGTGGTGTCGAGAACCGCGTTCTGGCAGACCGGCGCCCAGGCCGTGCACGTGGTCAACGTCAGCTGCGTCGGCGACTGCTACGCGTTCTCCCGTGACCCCGCGGCGCCGGTCCCCACCGCGGGCGGGCTGGCGTCGGTGGACCAGACCTACCTGCAGTCGAGCATCCGCGGCAGCACGAACCGGGTGTCCGCCGGCGGGCGCACCGAGGCGTACGTGACGGTAACCGCCCCCGGCGCCATTCCGGCCACCGCCGCCTTCTACAACCTGGAGCGCCCGCCGCCCGCCAACCCGGTCGAGACGGTCCGCTGCGACACCTACCTGACCAAGTTCCACAACCTCCCCGGCTGCGTGTACCCGTCCTTCGCGCCGACCGCGACCTTCGACTACGACGACAACGACTTCTGGGAGGTGTCCCAGCACATCAAGGACTCCCAGCGGCAGGGGTCGCCGGGTGCGCCCGGCTCCGGGCGGCCACTGCACCGGACCTTCGACGAGCAGACGATCAACGACAAATACGCGGCCTCCTGCCCGGCCTCGTTCCCGAGAGGGCCGGGGCAGAGCTGCGACGAGTACCCCTTCAAGACGACCAGGGAGGGCGCCGCCAGCGGTGGCCCGTACACCGCCAGGGCGGTCACGGCCACCCACAACAGCGACCACGGCAACGCGCTGAACACCAGCTTCTACGTGCCGAACCGGGTCTTCGACGGCGACGCGTTCTGGGTCCGGATCACCGACCCGCCGGCGAAGCCGAAGATCATGGTGCTGGGCGACTCGATCAGCCAGGGTCTCGAGGGCGCCTACACCTGGCGCTACCGGCTGAAGAACCACCTCACGTCGGCCGGCGCGGACGTCGACTTCGTCGGTCCGTACGTCGGCACGACCCGGCTGCCGGATGCTCTCCCGGCGGGCTTCCCGCAGGTCAGTCCGCCGGTGTACTTCCACGCCGCCTATCGCGACAACCTTCGCTTCGACAGTGAGCACTTCGCCCACTGGGGGCGGCAGGCGCACCAGTCGAAGGACGACATCAACCGGCGGATCCAGCAGTTCCGCCCGGACTACCTGCTGGTGGAACTCGGCTTCAACGACCTCGGCTGGGGCGTGTCCGATCCGGACGGTCTGATCGCCGATATGCGCCAGCTCATCGCCAACGCCCGGGCGGCCCGCAGCGACCTGCGCATCCTGGTCGCCAACGTGGTGCACCGCACGCCGATCCCGGCGGCGCCGGACCTGAACCAGAAGATCACCGACTACAACGGCCGGCTGGGCGCGGCGCTGGCGTCGGTCAACACCGCGGCGTCGCCGGTGCGGCTGGTCGACATCGACAACGGGTACGACCCGGCGGCGGACGCCTACGACGGCCTGCACCCGAACGGCCGGGGCGAGTTCAAGCTGGCGAGAGCGTTCGCGAACGTCCTGGCGAGCTCGCCGTTCAACCTCGGCGCGACGTTCGGGTCGATCCCGGCGTCGGTGCCCGATCTGACCCCGGACGAACCGTGGTCGATCGGCGCGTCCGCCGTCGACGCGGGCATCCGCGTCTTCTGGTCGCACAGTTTCGGCGCCGAGGGCTACTGGCTGTACCAGCGCGACGCGACCGCCAATCAACCG
>NZ_JBFAZH010001077.1:0-2628 GCF_040681735.1 Actinoplanes sp. NPDC051633
TGGCAAAAAGCTCTTCAAGTTGATTACAAACCAGTCGCAAATATCAAAGCAATTAAGCCGATGCGGGTGGAGGCGGCCGCGTGAGGACCGGATCCGCCGCCGGTCACCGCGGCTACTTCCACGAGGCCGTCCACTATTCGTCGGACGAGGAGCTGCTCGCCGTCCTCGTCCCGTTCCTGACGGGCGGGCCCGCGGCGGGCGAGCCGACCCTGGTCTCGCTGGGTGCGCGCAACGCCGAGCTGGTGCGCTCGGCGCTGCCGAGGGGCACGGCGGTGGAGTTCACGGGCGGTGGCGACATGTACGCGCGCCCGGCCGCGGCGATCCGCTCCTACCGCCGGCTGCTCGCCGATCACGTGCGGGCCGGTGCGCGGCAGATCCGGATCGTCGGCGAGCTGCCGGCCGACGTGTTCGGCCCGGCTTGGTACAGCTGGGCGCGGTACGAGTCGGCGATCAACCACGCGTACGACGACTTCCCGCTGTGGAGCATGTGCGCGTACGACCGGCGCACCACGCCGCCGCCGATGCTGGCCGACGTGGCGCGTACCCACCCGCGCGAGGCCCGGCCGGACGGCACCCACCCGGCGCTCGCGGCGTACGTCCCGCCCGAGGAGTTCCTTTCCGAGCTGCGCCCGGTTCCGCCCGACCCGCTGCAGCTCACGCCGCCGTCGGCCGACCTCGCCGACCCGGTGCCCGGCCGGGCCCGCGACGCCGTCCGGGCGGCCGACCGCGGGCAGGTCCGGCCGGAGGAGGCCGAGGACCTGGTGGTCGCGATCAGCGAAGCGGTCACCAACGCGATGCTGCACGGGCGGCCGCCGGTGCGGGTGCGGGTCTGGGCCGGCCCCGACCGCATCGTGGCGGAGGTCGCGGACGCCGGCCAGGGCCCGAAGGACCCCTTCACGGGCCTGCTGCCGAGCGACACCACCGAGCCGGGTGGCCGGGGCCTGTGGATCGTCCACCAGTCCGTCAGCCACGTCGTGATGGCCCGCGACGGCGGTTTCGCCCTGCGCCTGACCGCCGGCGTGCCCCACTAGCCGGTTTCAGGCCGGTCAGTGGGACTCGCGCGAGACCTGGTCTCCGCTCGAGCCGATCAGGAAGTCGCAGTCCGCGCCGGTGTCCGCGCCCAGCACCGTGTCGACGTAGAGCTTCTCCCAGCCGCGGCTAGGGCGGGCCAGGGCGTCCAGCATCGCCTGCGCGGGTGGCCGGGCCTCGAGCTCGCCCTCGGGCAGGTCGACGTCGATGCGGCGGGCCGGCACGTCCAGCACGATCCAGTCGCCGGTGCGCACCTTCGCCAGCGGGCCGCCCGACGCGCCCTCCGGCGCCACGTGCAGGACCACCGTGCCGTACGCCGTCCCGCTCATCCGCCCGTCACACACCCGGACCATGTCCCGCACGCCCTGCCGCAGAAGCTTCGACGGCAGCGGCATGTTGGACACCTCCGGCATGCCCGGATATCCCTTGGGCCCGCAGCCGCGCAGCACCAGCACGGTGTCCGCGTCGACGTCCAGATCGGGGTCGTCGATGCGCGCGTGGAAGTCCTCGATCGAGTCGAAGACCAGCGCCCGTCCGCGATGCCGCAGCAGACGCGGCGACGCGGCGGACGGCTTGATGATCGCGCCGTCCGGGGCCAGGTTGCCGCGCAGCGCGGCGATCCCGCCGCTGGACAGCAGCGGCTCGGCGCGGCTGCGGATCACCTCGGTGTCCCAGATCTGCGCGCCGGTCAGCGACTTGACGAACGGCTCGCCGGTGACGCTGATCGCGTCGTGGTCGAGCAGGTCATCCACCTCGGCCAGCACGGCCGCCAGACCGCCGGCCCGGAAGAGGTCCTCCATCAGGTAGCGGCCGGAGGGCTGCAGGTCGACCAGGAACGGCACTGAAGCGGCGATCCGGTCGAAGTCATCCAGGTTCAGTGGCACGCCCAGCCGACCGGCGATGGCGAGCAGGTGCACGACGGCGTTGGACGAGCCGCCGATCGCGGCGAGGGCGACGATCGCGTTGTGGAAGGAGCCGCGGGTGATCACCTCGCTGGGCCGGCGCCCGGCGGCGACCATCTCGACGATCAGCCGGCCGGTCTCGTGCGAGCGGGTGAGCAGCCGGCTGTCCGCGGCCGGGGTGCCGGCCGTGCCCGGCAGCGTGGTGCCGAGCGCCTCGGCGAGCAGGCCCATGGTCGACGCGGTGCCCATCGTGTTGCAGTGGCCGCGGCTGCGGATCATCGACGACTCGGAGTTCATGAACTCCTCCTCCGAGAGCGTGCCCGCTCGTACCTCCTCGGAGAGCCGCCACACGTCGGTGCCGCAGCCGAGCGGCACCCCGCGGAAGGTGCCGGTGAGCATCGGCCCGCCGGGCACGACGACGGCCGGCAGGTCCACCGACGCGGCGGCCATGAGCAGTGACGGGATGGTCTTGTCGCAGCCGCCGAGCAGCACGACGCCGTCGATCGGGTTGGCCCGCAGCATCTCCTCGATCGACATCGCGGCCAGGTTGCGCCAGAGCATCGCGGTCGGGCGGACCTGGGTCTCGCCCAGGGACACGACGGGCAGGTTGAGCGGCACCCCACCGGCCGCCCACACGCCCGCCTTGACACTGGCCGCCACCTCGTCGAGGTGGGCGTTGCACGGGGTCAGATCGGAG
>NZ_JBFAZH010001078.1:0-2623 GCF_040681735.1 Actinoplanes sp. NPDC051633
CCTCATCGTCGGGCAGCGCCTGGGTCTTGTCCGGCCCCGCCGGCGCCGTGGTGGGGAGCACCTGCGTCCGCTCGCTCTCGTCCTCCGCGGCCGGCACGTGCGCGGTCGCGTCCGGATCGTCGAAGCCCGGCACCACCGACGGCGTCGAGATGACCTGCGTCCGCTCGGCGGCGGCCGCCGCGTCGAGGGCACGCTGCCGGGTGGCCTCCTCCTCCGCCTTGCGCCGCGCCTCGGCCTCGGCCTCCTTGACCCGCTGCGCGGCGGCGGCCTGGCGAGCGTCCTCGGCGGCCTTCTCCGCCGCCTTGCGCTCCTCCTCGGCCCGGCGCAGCTCCTCGGCTCGGCGCGCCTCCTCGGCCTTGCGCGCCTCCTCGGCCGCCTTGCGCGCTTCCTCGGCCCGCCGGGCCTCTTCCGCCCGGCGCGCCTCCTCGACCCGGCGCGCCTCCTCGGCCCGGGCCTTGTCCTCCTGGTACGCCTTCGCGTGCTCGCGGATCACCGCGGACTCGGTGGTGGCCCTGTCGAGCCACGCCTCCCAGCGGGACTGCATCGGCCGGATCAGCCCGCCGCCGACGCCCACGATCACCACGCCGGCGATCATGGCCAGCACGGCGATCAGCACCGGTCCGGTGACGGCGGTGGCGATTCCGACCTGCTCGAGCGCGGCGATCACGCCGAGCGTGATGATCAGCACCGAGGCGGCCCGGGCGAGGAGCCTGCCGTACGTGAGCCCGCCGAGCGCTCCGGCGATCAGGTCGTGCGCGGCGTTCGCGATGGCCGCCGCCACCACGATGATCACGATCGCCACGAACGCCCTGGGCAGCCAGCCGATCAGCGCGGTCAGCAGATCGCTGACCGGGTTGGGTCCCCAGACGCCGAACGCGAGCTGGAGCGCGAAGAGCAGCACGCCATAGAACACGATCTTGGCGCACAGGTCGCTGGCCGTCATGTTGCCGCCGCGCAGTGCCCGGCCGACCGGGCCGCGGTCCACCGCCCGGTCGAACCCGACCCGGCGCAGTCCCTTCGCGACGAGTTTGCGGAGCAGCCTGGCCACCACGTACCCGATGACCAGGATGACGATGAAGGCCAGTAAGGCCGGTAGGAACAGCAGCACGGAACGCCACATGTCACTCAGTCCACGGCCGATGCCGTCGCCGGTCATGTGTCCTCCTCAGGTGAGAGCCCTCACCGACCTTAAGGGGCCGGTGCACAACCCGCCGGGTAAACGATCTGGGCACGAGGTACGCAACCGGCCGAGACAGTCGTCGAGTCAGGAATCGGACGGTCGGGTAGTGGGGCATCGGCCAAACGGACGAGTTGGGGCTACTCTCTTGTCATGGTCGGCATGGGAGGCGGCACGTCTGCGACCGCCGCCGCGCCCTCTGCGCAGTCCGCGGCCGACCTGGTCCGCTCATTTGCCTGGGAGCGCACCGCGATGGGCCCGGCCGAGCAGTGGGACCCGGTGGTGCGGGCCACGATCGACGTCCTGCTCGACTCGCCGGTGCCGATGGCGCTGGCGTATGGCGACCGGTTCCTGCTCATCTACAACGACGCGTATGCGGCGGTGCTGGGCGGCAAACACCCCGACGCGATGGGCCGGCCGGCCGCCGAGGTCTTCGGCCGGCTGTGGCAGGCGCCCGGCGTCGGCGCCGTGATCGACGACGTCTACCGCAGCGGCCGTCCCTATCTCGAGGCGGAAACCCAGGTCCAGGTGCCCGGCGGGGCGGCGGCCTCGTTCACCCGCGGCCATTCGGTGGTCCGCGACCGGCACGGCCGGGTGGCCGGGGTGCTCACCGTGGCCGCCGAGACCACCCAGGTGACCCGGCGGCTGCAGAGCCTGGGCGAGCTGACCGCGCGGCTGGCCGGCGCGATGACCATCGATGACGTCACCCGGGTCGTGCTGTCCTTCGCGCTGGCCTCGTTCGGCGTCGACCACTGTGTCTTCGGGATCGACGACGGCGGGGCTTATCGATATGTGCGCCGGATCCGCGGCGAGATCATCGACGAGGCGGACGAGCGGCTGCCCCCGGTGTGGAAGAGGGTGAGCCGCCCGGAGGCGCCGCTGGTGGCCGTCGCGGAGTCCGGCCGGCCCTCGTTCGAGGCGGACGGTGCGCCGCTGGCGGCTGTCGCCTCCGATCGGCACGAGCGGCGGATCCGCGCGCTGGCCGCGATCCCGCTGCGGGCGCCGTCCCTGCGCGGCGCGCTGACCATGGGCTACACCAGCGCTCATCCCTGGACGCCGGCCGAGCGCGCGCTGCTCACGGCCACCGCCGAGCTGGTCGCGCAGGCCGCCGAGCGGGCCCGCAAGTTCGAGGCGCAGCACGGGACGGCCCAGTTGCTGCAGCGCAGCATGCTCCCCGAGCACCTGCCCGAGCTGGACACCTTCCGGATCGCGGCGCGCTACGACGTCGGTGTGGACGGCAACGCGGCCGGCGGCGACTTCTACGACGCGTTCGAGCTGGCCGACGGCAAGCTGGCCATGGTGCTGGGCGATGTGGCCGGGCACGACGTGCGGGCGGCCGCGGTGATGGGTCAGGTGCGCGCCGCGCTGCGCGCGCTGGCGCTGACCGACGCGGCGCCGCCGAGCGTGCTGGCCGGGCTCGACCGGCTGGTCGGCTCGCTGGGCGCG
>NZ_JBFAZH010001079.1:0-2623 GCF_040681735.1 Actinoplanes sp. NPDC051633
GCCGCTCCCGAGGCGGAGGGCTTCCGTCCCGACATCGAGGGCCTGCGCGCGGTCGCCGTGCTGCTCGTCGTGCTCGGCCACGCCGGTGTGCCGTTCGTCAGCGGCGGCTTCGTCGGCGTCGACGTGTTCTTCGTCATCTCCGGCTTCCTGATCACGTCGCTGTTGCTGCGGCAGCGGCCGATCAGCTTCGCCCGGTTCTACGCGCGCCGGATGCTGCGGCTGCTGCCCGCCGCCACCGTCGTGCTCCTGACCACGCTCGCCGCCGCCTGGCTGTGGCTGACGCCGGTGCGCTTCACCGAGTACGCCTGGGACGCCGTCGCCAGCTCGACCTGGTGGGTCAACCTGCGCCTGGCGATCACCGGCACCGACTACTTCGCGACCGGGCCGCCCTCGCCGTTCCAGCACTTCTGGTCGCTGGCCGTGGAGGAGCAGTTCTACCTGGTCTGGCCGCTGCTGATCGTGCTCTTCCGGCGCCGGCTGGTCGCGGTGCTGGGCGGGCTGATCGCGGTGTCGTTCGCGGCCGGCGTGCTCGAGTTGCAGCGGGCCGGCTCGTGGGCCTACTTCGGCCCGCACACCCGCGCCTGGGAGCTGGGCATCGGCGCGCTGCTGGCGGTCGTCCCGCTGCGCAGGGCGCCGCGCTGGCTGAGCTTCGCCGGCCTGGCGGCCATCGCCGTCGCGGCGGTCGTCTTCGACGACGGCACACCCTTCCCGGGGTACGCGGCCTTGCTGCCGGTGCTGGGCACCGCCGCGGTGATCGCGGCGCGGGACACGACCTCGATCCTGTCGGTACGCCCGGCGCAGGAGAT
This sequence comes from Actinoplanes sp. NPDC051633, assembly GCF_040681735.1. Taxonomy (NCBI): domain Bacteria; kingdom Bacillati; phylum Actinomycetota; class Actinomycetes; order Micromonosporales; family Micromonosporaceae; genus Actinoplanes; species Actinoplanes sp. NPDC051633. The sequence goes on from NZ_JBFAZH010001079.1 coordinate 807, forward strand.
CGGCCGCCTGTCGTACAGCCTCTACCTGTGGCACTGGCCGGTGCTGGTCATCGCGGGCGCGGGGCACGGGCTCGCCGTGAAGCTGGCCCTCTGCGTGGGTGCGCTCGGGCTGGCCTGGCTGACCTACCGGTTCGTCGAGAATCCCGTGCGGCACCTGCGTGCGCTGCGCGTACACCCGGCTCGGGGTCTGGCCCTGGGTCTCGTCCTCGCGACGACCGCCGCGACCATCTCGCTGGTCGCGGTGCGGCACCCGCCGTCGGTGTCCGCCGGCGGCCCCGCGGCCGCGCCCGTGTCCGCCCGGCTGCACGACCTGCTCGCCGCGGCGGGGAAGCCCGAGCCACTGCCCTCCAACCTGACGCCGGCGCTCGCCGCGGCGAAGGACGACCTGAACAAGACCTACAAGAACGGATGCCATCTCGCCGCCGACCAGACCGAGACGAAGCCCTGCGTCTTCGGCGACGTCTCCGCCACGAAGAGCGTGGTGCTCTTCGGCGATTCGCATGCGGCGCAGTGGTTCCCGGCCTTCGAGGCGTCGGCGGCCCGAAACGGGTGGCGGCTGATGAGCTGGACCCGCAGCGGTTGCAGCCCGGCCGGGATCGACCTGGTCGCCGGCAACCTGAAGCGGCCCTACCCGCAGTGCACCACCTGGCGCGGCGAGACGATCAAACGGATCCGCGCCCTCGCGCCTGACGTGGTGGTGGTCACCGGCAAGACGAACTACCGCAGCCTGCTCGACGGATCGCCGGCCGACCCGGACGCGGCGTGGCGGGACGGCTGGGGCGAGACGCTGTCGTCGCTGCGCGGCGCGGCGAAGCAGGTGGTGGTCCTGGGCGACACCACCAACCTGCCTTCGTCGCCGACCGAGTGTCTCGCCGCGCACCCGGATGACGTCTCCGACTGCGCGGTGCCGGTCGCCGATGCGCTCGACGGCCCCGGGTGGCGGGCGGCCGTGCGGCAGGCGGCGTCCGCGAACGGGGCCCGCTTCGTCGACCCGGTGCCGTGGCTGTGCGCGACCCGCTGCCCGGTGGTCTTGGGAAACCTGCTGGTCTATCGCGACGACAACCACATCAGCACCGCGTATACGGAGTTCCTGGCATCGCGGCTGGCCGCCGCAACCGGCCTCTCGTGAACCTGGGCCCTCCGATCATCGGCTCGGCTTCACGAAGGCGGTGGTCTTCGCGGTACCATGTTGGTACCATCCACATCATGGCGATGAACTTCCGGCCCACCGATGACTTGGCCGCTCGGCTGCGCAAGCAGGCCGACAGCGAGCAGACCAGCGTGCAGGTCGTTCTCGTCAAGGCGGCCGAGGAGTACCTGCTCCGGCACGACAAGACCGAGCGGATCAACCAGGCGCTCGACGTAATCCTGGTCAACAGCGCCGACGCGCTCAAGCGTCTCGGCGAAGGCCCGGCGTGATCTACCTCGACGTCGAGGACCTTCTCCAGATTGCCGGCAGAACGCTCGGAGCTTCCCCACTGGTCCGCGACATGGGCCTGCTGGGCGCCTCCGCGGCGCGTCCACAGACCAACGTCTTCGGCTACGAGCCGTACAAGACGCTCGGGGCGAAGGCCGCCGCGCTGCTGGTGTCGCTGACCATGAACCACGCGCTGCAGGACGGCAACAAGCGGCTGGCCCTGGCCGCGGCCGAGGTCTTCATATTCATCAACACCGACGGGGCCCTGCTGGAGATGACCAACGACGAGAAGTACCACCTCGTCATGGGCGTCGCGCGCGGTGAGCTGGACGTCGACGATGTGGCCGCGAAGTTCTGGGAAGCGGGCATCCCGTAACGACAACGCGCCCCCACCGCGGGG
>NZ_JBFAZH010001080.1:0-2622 GCF_040681735.1 Actinoplanes sp. NPDC051633
CGCTGTCACCGGCGGCGCGGGACCTGCTCGGCGGTGCGGCGGCGTGCGGCGCCGAGGTGGACACCGCCGTTCTCCGTCGCGCCGCGCCGGATCCGGACGCGGTGGACCGGCTGCTGGCCGAGGCGCTCGAGGCCGGCGTGCTGACCGAGGACCCGTGGCACCCCTCGACGCTGCGGTTCGGGCACGAGCTGGTGCGCCGGGCGCGCTACGACGAGCTGACCCGCACCGAGCGCATCGGCTGGCACGCCCGGCTGGCCACCGCGCTGGCCGCCACGAGCGCCACGCCCGCGGAGGTGGCCCGGCATCGGGTGCGCGCGTCGGTGGACGACGAGTCCCGGCTCGCCGCCCGTGCGTCCTGTGTGGATGCCGCCCGGGTGGCCGAGCTCGGTCTGGCCTACGGCGAGGCGGTGTACTGGTACGACCGCGCGATCAAACTCGCGCCCGGCGATCCGGAGCTGCGGCTGCGGCGGGCCGAGGCCGCCTATCACGACGGCCGGCTCGACCTCGCCATCGGGGACGCCGCCGCCGCGATGGACCACGCGGAGTCCACACAGGATGCCTCGCTGGCGGCGGCCGCCGCGCTGGTGGTGCGGGGCTTCTCCGGCCCGCTGGCGCCCGCCCTGATCTCGTTGTGCGAGCGGGCCCTCGCGCTGCTCGGCGACTCCGACGACGCGGCCGAGGTGCTGGCGCAGTACGCGTTCCTGCTGACCGAGGAGACCGATCGGGCCGCCGGCGAGGAGGCGAGCGCGCGGGCGATGGCGATGGCCGAACGGTCCGGGCGGCCGGAGGCGATCGTGGCGGCGGTGCACGCCCGGCACGAGATCCTCGAACCGCTGAGCCATCTGGACGAGATCCGCGAGCTGGCTGATCGCAGCATCGCCATGGCGGCGCTGAGCGGGCGGCCGGACGCCGAGCTGTGGGGTCGCGAGTGGCGGATCGACATGCTGCTGATGCAGGGTGACATGCCCGCCTTCAACGTCGAGCTGCAGCGGCTGACCGTGCTGGCGGACCGTCTCGGGTGGCCGGTGGCGCGCTGGCATCTGTTGCGGGGCCGGGCCGTCCGCGAGCTTCTCGGCGGCCGGGTCGCCGCGGCTGCCGAGCTGGGGCTGCAGGCGCGCGAGGTGGGAGTGCGGGCGCAGGACGAGACCGCGTTCTGGCTCTACCTGGCGTCGGCCACCGGGGTCGCGGCGTTCACCGGCGACTTCGGACACTGGGACGAGGACGTCGTCGAGTTCTCCCGGACGTTCGCCGGCGTGCCGATCGCCGATGCCCAGGCGTGCCACGTCGCTCTGCTGATGGGCGACAAGGAGTTCGCGGCCGAGACCTGGCCGCGGCTGCGGGCGGCGCTGCCGGCGGTGCCGCGGGACCGGCGGTGGTGCTACATCATGCTGGTCGGCGGCGAGGTCGCCGCCTGGATGGGTGAGCCGGAGATCGCGCGGCGGAACTACGAGCAGATGCTGCCGTACGCGCACCGCTACCTGAACTCGACGGTCAGCAGCTACGGCGCGATCGCGCGGTCGCTGGGGGTGATCGCCTCGGCGCTCGACTCCCACGACGACGCGGTGCGCCTGCTCGACCAGGCGGTGCGGATGGAGGAGAGCATCGGCGCGCCCGGGTGCGCGGCGCAGGCACAGCTGGACCACGCCCGGGCCCTGGTGCGCCGCGGTGGACCCGGTGATCGGCGGGCGGCCGAGCGGCTGGTCACCACGGCGACCGCCACCGCTCGCCGGCTCGGCCTGCACCGCCTGCTCACCATCGCCCGGGAGCTCGGCGACGACGGGCTCACCGCCCGGGAACGCGAGATCGCCGGCCTGGTCGCCGACGGCTTGTCCAACCGCGAGATCGCGGCCAAGCTGGTGCTCTCCGAGCGGACCGTCGAGACACACGTCCGCAACGTCCTGGCCAAGCTCGAGGTGCGCAACCGCACCCAGCTGGTGGCGCGGTTGCGTGGTGGAACTACGTAGTCGTACTGAGGCCGGTCACGCCCGTGCGGCCGAGGCTGGACGCATGACGAACACACTGATCGAGATCCTGCCCGGCACGTACACCATCGACCCGGCGCGCTCCGGCGCGAGCTTCGCCGCCTACCACACCATCGGCAAGAAGCCGGTCCGCGGCGAGGTCCCGGTCCGCTCGGGCACGGTCACCGTGGCCGACGAGCCGCGCCGCTCCACGGTCTCCGCCGAGCTCGACGTCACCGGCTGGCGCACCGACAACCCGCGCCGCGACAAGGACGTGCGCGGCAAACGGTTCCTGGACGCCGACCGGCATCCGGTGATCGGCTTCCGCAGCACCCGGGTGACCGGCAGCGCGCAGGGCTGGCAGGTGGTCGGCGTGCTGAGCGTGCGCGGCGGCTCCACCGAGGTGTCGCTGGCGATCACCGGCATGGAGCCGACGGTCGACGGCTGCCGGATCACGGCGACCACCCGGGTCGACCGGGTCGCGGCCGGCGTCACCACGGGCCGGGCCCTGATCGCCCGCCACGTGGACGTGGAGCTCACCGTCACCCTGGTCAGCTGAAACCACAAAGTGGTTGCCCACACACGCATTCCGGGGTCGGATGGGTGCGTGGGCTACCACTTTTCGCTTGCCGACCGGATTACCCGGGTGGTCCGTGGTTCA
>NZ_JBFAZH010001081.1:0-2621 GCF_040681735.1 Actinoplanes sp. NPDC051633
CGGTGACCGCCGGATAGAGGCCGGCCAGCACCGCCGCGATGGTCAGCGTCCCCTCCCCCGTGGCGAGCAGGAACAGCAGGTTGCCGGCCGTGCCCAGCACACCGCACGCGCCACCCCATCGCGCCACCGCGCCCAGGTTCAACGGCTGACGCGGGCGGACGAGTGCGGGCAGCGCGGTCACCACCACGATCACCAGGGCGACGACCTGGCCCGGGAGGAGCGGCCACGCCCCGGCATCGGCGCCGGCCCGGTCCAGCGCCACGAACAGCAGCCCGAAGCCGCAGCCCGCCGCCACGCCGTACGCGATGTCCGAGGACCGGAAGCCCTCCTCGCGGCCGGACCACGACGCCAGCGCGACCGCCGGGAGCGCGAGCCCGATGCCCGCCCAGCCGGCCGGGGTGAGCCGGTCACCCGACAGCAGGCCCACGACGGCCGGGATCGCCGCGGTGAGGACCGCCGACAGCGGCGCCACCACGCTCATCCGGCCCGCCGCCAACCCGCGAAGCAGACAGGCGTTGCCGATTCCACCCCCCACGCCACTCAGTGCACCCCAGGCCAGCACCGCCGTCGTCGGTGATCCGCCCAGAGCGAACACGGCCACCACGGTCAACGGCACGCCGACGATCTGCACGGCGACCGGGATCAGCGCCGGATGCCCCCGCCGTCCGCCCAGACCGCCCACGAAGTCGCCGACGCCGTAGCTGAGCGCGGCCAGCAGCGCGAGTACGACACCCAGCACCGGGCACCTCCTTGATCAAGGGATATCCTGACCGGCCATGGATGCCGACGCGATAGTTGTCGGGGCGGGCCTGGCCGGTCTGGTCGCCGCCGCCGAGCTGGCCGACGCCGGACGGCGGGTGCTGCTGCTCGACCAGGAGCCGGAGCAGTCACTGGGCGGGCAGGCGTTCTGGTCGCTCGGCGGGCTGTTCCTGGTGGACAGCCCCGAGCAGCGGCGCATGGGCATCCGCGACTCGGTCGCCCTGGCGATGCAGGACTGGCACGGCTCGGCGCAGTTCGACCGGCCCGAGGACCACTGGCCGAGGCGGTGGGCCGAGGCGTATGTGAACTTCGCCGCCGGCGAGAAGCGGTCGTGGCTGCGCGCGATGGGCCACCGCTTCTTCCCGATCGTCGGCTGGGCCGAGCGCGGCGACGGCCGCGCCGAGGGGCACGGCAACTCGGTGCCCCGCTTCCACCTGACCTGGGGTACGGGACCCGGCGTCGTCGCGCCCTTCGAGCGCCGGGTCCGCGCGCACGCGGCGGCCGGCCGCATCACGTTCAGGTTCCGGCATCGCGTGGACGAGCTGCTGACCCACGACGGCGCGGTGAGCGGCGTGCGCGGCGCCGTGCTGGAGGACAGTGCCGTCGAGCGTGGCAAGGCGTCGTCGCGGGAGACGACCGGCGATTTCGAGTACGCGGCTCAGGCCGTACTCGTCACCTCGGGCGGCATCGGCGGCAACCACGACATGGTCCGCCAGGCCTGGCCGGCGCGTCTCGGCGCTCCCCCGGAGCGGATGGTCGCCGGGGTGCCGGCTCACGTCGACGGCCGGATGCTGGCGATCACCACGGCGGCCGGCGGCACGATCATCAACCCCGACCGCATGTGGCACTACACCGAGGGCCTGCGCAACTGGGACCCGGTGTGGGAGAACCACGGCATCCGGATCCTGCCCGGCCCGTCGTCGCTGTGGCTGGACGCGGAGGGCAACCGGCTGCCCGCGCCCTACTTCCCCGGCTTCGACACGCTGGGCACGCTCAAGCATCTGATGTCGACCGGCTACGACCACTCCTGGTTCGTGCTCACGCAGAAGATCATCGAGAAGGAGTTCGCCCTGTTGGGCTCCGAGCAGAACCCCGATCTGACCGGCAAGGACGTCAGGCTCCTGCTGTCGCGGGTACGCGCCGGGGCGCCGGGCCCGGTCGAGGCGTTCAAGCAGCACGGCGAGGACTTCGTGGTCGCCGGCGACGTCGGCGCGCTCGTCGCCGGCATGAACGAGCTGACCGGCAAGGACCTGATCGACGCGGACGCCCTGCGGAGGCTGATCGAGGCCCGCGACCGCGAGATCACCAACGAGTTCAGCAAGGACGCCCAGGTGGTCGCGATCCGGGGTGCGCGGCGCTATCGCGGCGACCGGATCGTCCGCGTGGCGACCCCGCACCGCGTGCTGGACCGGGCGGCCGGCCCGCTCATCGCCGTACGCCTGAACATCCTGACCCGAAAGACCTTGGGCGGCCTGCACACCGACCTGCAGGGCCGGGTGCTCGGCGGGACCGGCGAGCCGGTGCCGGGCCTGTACGCGGCCGGCGAGGTCAGCGGCTTCGGCGGCGGCGGGATGCACGGCTACAACGCGCTCGAGGGCACCTTCCTGGGCGGCTGCCTGTTCTCCGGCCGGGTGGCCGGCCGGGCGGCCGCCGCCGCAGCGGTCGGCTGAGCACTCAGCGTCCCTGGCGGACGGACGGCCTACAGCTTGCTGAAGACCTCGAGGGCTTCGTCGTCGCCGTGGGGATGGCGGACGTACTCCTCGGCCCACTCCGGGTCGCCCAGGCGAGCGGCCGCGGCCTCCACGTCGTACCGGGTACGCATCAGTTGCACGGTCGGGCCGAGCAGCGCCCAGTACGCGCCG
>NZ_JBFAZH010001082.1:0-2618 GCF_040681735.1 Actinoplanes sp. NPDC051633
TCGACGTTTATCGAAACCGAGACTTGCACGCGGTTTCGACATCTGTCAACCTCGAAGCATGTCGAAATCAGGGTCTCTCGCCGTGGCGAGCTTGAACGCGGACACCCCCTGCTGCCCGCCGATCGCGGAAACCCGGATCCCCGCTGAAGCCGCCGCGGTCCTGGCACCGGCCTTCAAGGCCCTCGGCGACCCGACGCGGCTGCAGCTGATGTCGATGATCGCGTCGGCGCCCGGCGGTGAGATCTGTGTGTGCGACCTCACCCCGGCGTTCGAGATCTCCGGAACGACGATCTCGCACCACCTCAAGGTGCTCCGCGAGGCCGGCCTGGTCGACGCCGAACGCCGCGCGAGCTGGGTGTACTACCGGCCCCGCCCTGGCCTGATGCGGCAGCTCGCCGGCCTGCTCGCCGTCGAGGAATCCGCAGCCGTCTGAGCGTCACGTGGCCCGGTTCCGATCGAGCGGGCGCGCCGCGACAACCGCGACCGCGCTCACCGCGATCACGGCGCCCGCCCACTGCAGCGCAGTCAGCCGCTCCCCGGCAAGGTGACCGGCGGCTACGCCGAATATCGGAACCAGGGCGATGAAAGATCCGGCCACCGCGGCGGGCATGCGGCGCAGCCCGGTGAGGTACAGCCAGAAGGCCAGCCCGTAGTAGAGAACCCCCGAACCGGCCGCCGCGAGCCATCCCGCCGAGGTCATCGATGTCAGGCGCCACGCTTGCCCCGTGCCGACGACATCGACGACCGCGGCGACCAGGACGGCGAATCCGAGCGCCGTCGCCTGCTGGATCAGCACCACCGTGGTGGCGGCGTCGTCCAGAATCAGCCACCTGGTCAGGACCGAGTACAACGCACAGGCGCCGACCGCCCCCAGGGTCAGCATGATGCCGGTGGTGCGGCCGGTGGCGTCCGGCCGGTACACCACCAGCAGCGCCCCCGCGACGGCGACGGCCATCGCGACGGCGAGGACGGCCGAGACGCGTTCGCGCAGCACAAGGATCGCAAGCAGCGCAATCAGGACCGGTTCGGTGGCCCACAACAGGACCGACATGCTCGCCGAGATCGACGTCAGCCCGACCAGGCTGAGGGCGTAGGCCAGGCCCGGATTCAACACGCCCAGAGCTGCCAGCCGCCGCAACTGCGGCGACCATCTGATCCGTGGTGACCGGCCGATCCGGGTGACAGCGAACAGGAACAGGCAGCTGGCGGCGAGTTGCAGGGCGAGGAGCGTTAGCGGAGGGACATCGGCGAGAACGTGCTTGGTGACGACGGTTCCCAGGCCCCAGCAGGCGGCGGCAGCCACCAGAGCCAAGGCAGGGTGCAGCGAGAACGGTGCGAGCATGACGGCGACACTCCGGAACGTGAGCGGGGACGAATCGGCAGAGGAACCTGCGGAATCAGCTCGTCGGGTCTTCGTCGTCACAGCGGTCGTAGGCGGGCAAACGGCTGCGGCGTTCGATGAAGATGACGTCGCGCCACCGGTTGCCCTGGGTGAGATGCCGGCCGACCCGTTCCCGGACGCCGACGACCCGGAATCCTGCCGCCTTGTGCAGGGCGAGGCTGGCATCGTTCTCCGGGAACACTCCGGATTGCACGGTCCAGATGCCGCCCGCCTCGGTGGAGTCGATCAGCCCGTCGAGCAAGGTCCGGCCGACGCCGCGCCCGCGGGCGGCGGGATCGACGTAGACGGAGTGCTCGACGACGCCCGCGTAGGCGGCCTTCGGCGAGACGTGCGAGACGGCCACCCAGCCCAGTACGGCGCCGTGCTCGTTGACGGCGACCAAGCGATGCTCGGGCAACCTGCCGGCGTCGAACGCCGCCCAGGACGGCGCGGTGTGCTCGAAGCCGGCGTTGCCCCCGTCCAGGCCGGCCTGATAGATGGCCAGCACCGCGGCCGCATCGGACGGCCGCATCGGACGGATCGTCACCGCGTTCATCCACAATCCTCCGCGGTGATCGGCGCCGGCCGGCCCATCACGACATCAGCCGCGGAGGGAAAGCACACCACGCAGCGCCGGTTGATCCGGTAGTGCCGAGCATTGCCGACCGCCTCGACGAGCACGAACCGCACCGCGGTGAGGATCTTCAAGTGCTGCGACACGGTGGATTGCGCCAGACCGGCCGCGGCCACAAGCTCGCCCACGCTCATCGGCCGGTCCTGCCGGGCCAGGTACTCCACGATCTGCACTCGCGACGGATCCGCCAGCGCCCGAAACCACGAGGCGTACTCCTCCGCGACTCCCCGGTCCAGCAGTTCGGCCACCCGCACCTCCATCATCGTCAATCGCCGATTAACGATGAAGTTTAGCCATGCCTTGACCACAATGCAAAGGTCAGCAAAGATTGAGTCAATGAACGATGATGCTTCTTCGTTGCAGGCGCGGGCCAGAGTGCATGCCGCTCTTGGCGATCCCGCCCGCCTGGCGATCGTCGACGCGCTCACCGTGGGCGACGCCTCCCCCGGTGAGATCGGCCAGACCCTCGCCATGCCGACCAACTTGGTCGCCCATCACCTGAAGGTGCTGCAGGAGGCAGGGCTGATCCTGCGTACCCGATCCGAGGGCGACCGCCGCCGCACCTACCTGCGGCTGCGGCCGGAGGCGCTCGAGTCGTTGGCG
>NZ_JBFAZH010001083.1:0-2615 GCF_040681735.1 Actinoplanes sp. NPDC051633
GCACGCACGGCGCGATGACCACGCTCGACGACCACGTCGGCGGCCCCTACCCGGACACCGCCGTGGTGAACCACGAGTGGTGGGATCCGTCGACGTTCGCGGACCTCGGCGTGATCCCCTCCAGCCGGATCGAGGAGCTGTCCGAGGGCCGCATGCACGGCGATGTGCGGGTGCGGCTCAACCGGGCCGTCGTCGACCACGACATCGCGCTGGTCGTCGGCCCGGTCCTGCCGCACGAGGTGGTGGGGATGTCGGGCGGCAACAAGTACTTCTTCCCGGGCGTCGCCGGCCAGGAGATCATCGACGTGTCGCACTGGCTCGGCGCGCTGATCACCTCCGCCGAGATCATCGGGACCACCGACCTGACCCCGGTGCGCGCGCTGATCAACGACGGCGCGGCGCTGATCCCCGCGGACACGTACGCGTTCAGCGTCGTCACCGCCGAGGACGGCGCCGGCCTGCACTCGGTCTCCTTCGGCGACCCGCAGACGTCGTGGTCGGAGGCCGCCCGGATCAGCGCGGCCACCCACGTCACCTACCTCGACGCACCGGTGCGCCGGGTGCTGTCGCTGGTCCCGGCCATGTACGACGAGATCTGGACCGGGGCCAAGGGCTTCTACAAGGTCGAGCCGGTGGTCGCCGACGGTGGCGAGGTGATCCTCTACGCGCCGCACATCCGCGAGATCGCCACCAGCCATCCGCAGATCCACGAGATCGGCTACCACTGCCGCGACTACTTCGTGAAGCAGTGGGACCGGTTCTCCCAATTCCACTGGGGCGTCCTCGCCCACTCGACCCACCTGCGGGGCGCCGGCACGTTCGAGGACGGCGTCGAGCGGCTCCGGGTGGACGTCACGCTGGCGACCGGGATCCCCGAGGAGGTGTGCCGCTCGGTGAACCTGGGTTACCGCGACCCGGCGACGATCGACGTGGCCGGTTTCGACGGCTTGGTGGTGCCGCGCGCCGGCGAGGTGCTGTACCGGTTGCGCTGACCGGTCGACTGCCGCACCACCAGGCGGGTGGGCAGCACCAGCGGGTGGCCGCTGGGCCGGGCGCCGAGCGACACCGCGATGCAGTTCTGCACGCCGGTGAAACCCATCCGGTACAGCGGCGACGCGACCGTGGTCAGCTGCGGCTCGACCAGCTCGGCGAAGGTGATGTTGTCGAAGCCGACGACGCTCACCTCGTCCGGCACGCGCACGTCGAGCTTGCGCAGGCCCTTGACGACGCCGATCGCCACCTGGTCGTTGTAGGCCATCACCGCGGTCGCCTCCAGGTGCGCGACCTTGCGGGCGGCGTTCAGCCCGGCGAGGACGTTCGGCTCGTTCGGCCCGATCCGGCGCGCCTCCAGGCCCAGAGCGGCGGCCGCGTCCCGCAGCGCCCGCCAGCGGACGCCGTCGGACCAGCTCGCCTCCGGCCCGGCGACGTAGAGGATGCGGTCGTGGCCGAGCCCGGCCAGATGCTCGGCGGCCAGCCGGATCCCCCGCTCGCTGTCGTTGGTCACGCAGTTGGCCTCGGGGATGATGCGGTTGAGCAGCACCACCGCTTTCTGCTTGGCGACCATGCGCAGCGCCGCGTCGGACATCCGCGAGCTGGCGATCACGATGCCGTCGACCTGGGCCAGCTCGTGCTCGATCGTCTCCCGTTCGACCTCGGGCGACTCGTTGGTGTGGGTGAGGATCAGCTGGTAGCCGGCCTCGCGCGCCGCTTCGTACGCGCCCCTGATGATGTCGCCGTAGAACGGATTGGTGACATCCGCGACGACCAGGCCGATCGCGCGCAGCGGCGGGCGCTCGCCGGGCTGCGGGGCCTGCGCCGGGGCGGCACGATAGCCCAGCCGCTCGGCCGCCGCGAAGATCTGCTGCGCGGTCTCCGCGTGCACTCGGCCGGGCTTGGAGAACGCCCGGGACACGGTGGAGGCCGCCACGCCCGCCTCGCGCGCGACGTCGTAGATCGTCGGCCGCCGACCCATGCCGCCAGCCTATGGTCGGCGATCCTCGCGCAACAGAGCGGAAACACGGAGCCGGTCCTCCGGACGGCGAAGGAACTTCGCACCTTGCGGCACAATCATGGCCGTGGAGATCGCGGTGCTCGGACAGCTCGAGCTGCGCGACCGTGCCGGGGAAGCCGTGCCGGTCGCCGGCGCGCGGCTGCGTACCCTGCTGATCCTGCTGGCGCTCGACGTGGGCCGCACCGTCTCCGCCGACCGCCTGATCGACGGCATCTGGGGTGACGAGCCGCCGGCGGCGGCCGCGAACGCGCTGCAGGCGCTGATCTCCCGCCTGCGCCGCGCCGGCCTGACCATCGAGGCGGCGCCGACCGGCTACCGCCTGGTCCTGGACACCGAGTCGGTGGACGCGCACCGGTTCGTGCGGCTGGCGATGACCCGGCCCGCCGAGGCGCTGACGTTGTGGCGCGGCGACCTCGACTTCCCGGAGGCATCGCGGCCCGAGGCGGTGAACCTCACGCGGCTGCGGCTCAGCGCGCAGCGGACGGTGCTGGCCGAGCGGGTCCGACGCGGTGACGACGTGACCGCCGAGCTGGACGCGCTGGTCCAGGCGCATCCGCTCGACGAGCCGCTGACCGGGCTGCTGATGCGCGCCCACGCCGCCGCC
>NZ_JBFAZH010001084.1:0-2610 GCF_040681735.1 Actinoplanes sp. NPDC051633
CAGCAGCGCGAATTCCCGGGTCGCCGGGGCGCCGCCGCGGACCTCGCCGGACGCCACCGTCCCCACCGGAGGGAGCACCACCGTGACGCCCGTTCCCGCGCCGGTAAAGTGACCCGCCCAAGCCGACAACAACTGCGGTCCCGTCATTGCGCAAGCTTAATGATCAGGCGGATCTGTCGGATGGCTGACGTATCTGCCGCCGTCCCGCCCGCTCGTTTCGGTAGCGGACGGTACGACTACGACAACGACTACTGGGAGCACCCCTGATGGATCTACCGGGCACTTCAGCCCCCGCCGAGCTCCTGGAGCGCGCCGCGGCCGGAGACCAGGCGGCGTGGGATGCGCTGACCGACCGGTACACCAACCTGCTGTGGTCCGTCGCCCGCGCCATGCGCCTGACCGAGCCGGACGCCGCCGACGCCGTGCAGGCGACGTGGCTGCGGCTGGTGGAGAAGCTCGGCACCATCCGCGACCCCGAGCGGCTGCCGGGCTGGCTGGCCACGACGATCCGCCGCGAGTGCCTGGCGGTGTTGCGGCAGCGGACCAAGGTGGTGCCGACCGAGGATTTCGACGATCTGGCCGACGCCGAGGAGTCGGCGGTCGACCGGGAGATATTGCGTGAGGAGCGGGACGCGGCGCTGTGGCGGGCGTTCGAGCAGATCTCGACGCAGTGCCGGGCGTTGCTGCGGGTGCTGATGGCCGATCCGCCGCCGACCTACGCCACCGTGTCGGTGGCCCTCGACATGCCGATCGGCGGGATCGGCCCGACCCGGCAGCGCTGCCTGGCCACGCTGCGCCGGATCATGGCGGTGCCGTCTTGAGCGCCGACGACGATCTGCTCGCCGACCTGCGGCGGGTGGCCGGCCTGACCGACCCGGTGCCGGCGTATGTGCGGGCCGCCGCCCGGGCCGCCTTCGAGACCCGGGACATGGACGCGCGGCTGGCCGAGCTGGTCGCGGATTCGGCCGAGCACGCCGGGTTCGAGGCGGTGCGGCAGGTGGCCGAGGAGCGGTTGCTGTCCTTCGAGACGCCGGACGCGCAGGTCGAGGTGACCGTGCGGGCCGAGGGCGCGGGCTGGACCCTGATGGGCCAGGTGTTCGGCGCCGGGCCGGGCACGGCGGTGCTGGAGACGGGTACGCACGGCAGCGTCCCGATCGAGCTGGACGCGCTCGGCCGGTTCCTGGTCGCCGACGTTCCCGGCGGCCCGGTGCGGCTGCGGCTGCGTCCGGCCGGCGCGAGCGATGTGCTGACCTCCTGGGTGACCCTGTGACCCAGCAGTCCTCAGCGGCCCTCTCGTTCTCAGCGGCCCTGCTCTCCTCAGCGGCCCAGGGCCACGAAGGACCAGGCGGTGGCGAGGAGGATCGGGTCGTCCGCGGCCGCTGCGAAGACCCGGACGTCGCGCAGCGCGTCGCTGAACCCGGCGCCGTTCCGCAGCCGCTTGTGGAACCGCGCCATCAGCGCGCTGGTCACCGCGTCGTTGACCGGCACCACGCTGGCCACCAGACTGCGCGTGCCGAGCGGGATCAGGGCGCTGACCATGCCCAGCAGCTCGTCGGCGCTGACCGGCGCGGCGACGCCGGACTCGCAGCTGGAGAGCACCAGCCGGGCCGGGGCCCGGCGCAGCCGCTCGAGGTCGTACACGGTGAGCGGCCCGTCGTCCAGCGCCAGGCTGGAGAAGAGCGGGTTGTCGCCGCGGAAGACGCCGTGCGCGGCGATGTGGGCGGTCCAGGCGCCGTCGAGGGCGCTCAGCGTGGTGTCCACGGTGGCCCGTCCGCTCTCCAGCACGTCCGCGTCGGGATAGGTGCGGGCGAGCTGCTTGATCTCCAGGCCGGTGCCGTCCAGCTCGGGCCCGCGGATCAGCACCACCCGGCGGTCGGCGGAGTGCCCGGAGTGGCCCGCCCGCAGCCAGGAGGCCAGGGACGGAGCGACCACGGCGGGGACGTCCTGCAGGACCGGGAGCATCGTCCAGGGCACCGAGTGCAGCAGGGCGGGCGGCACCACGACGATGGGGCCGCCGCTGAGCACCCCGGCGGCCGGCCCGAGCAGCGCCCGCTGCAGGGCGGCCGCGGCCGCGACGAGGGCGGGCCCGGCCCCGGCGGGCGGACGGCCGCGGGCGAGGCGCCGCAACGCGAACCGGGCCAGCTCCACCTCGCGGACGGCAACCTCGAGCGGCCCGACGACGTGGGTGCAGCAGCGGCCGCCGACGACCGTGGTGGCGTACAGGACGTCGTCCAAGCTGGTCAGCTGGACCAGGTCGTGGTCGCCGAGCGCGGTCCACGGCGCGGCCCCGGCCGGTGCTCCGGTGCGGCCGTCGTGGTGGGCTGCGGCGACCCGGCGGGTCCGCGCCCGGATCGCGCCCTCCAACCCGCGTCGCTCCGCCAGCAGCGTCCGGTCGGGGGTGCCGGCCGCCCGGGCCTCGGCGAGGCGGCGTTCGACGGCGCGCAGCGCGGTGAGCTCGGCCGCCAGCTCCGCGTCGTCGGGCGGGCGGACCGGCTGGGTGGCCAGCGCCAAGGCACGCCAGTGCTCGCTCCAGCGCAGCAGCATCCGGGCGTCACCGCGGGCCACCGCCTCGCGCTGCGCGAGCTCGACCAGCTCGATGCCGTAGAAGGC
>NZ_JBFAZH010001085.1:0-2609 GCF_040681735.1 Actinoplanes sp. NPDC051633
TTAAAATATATGTCGAAAGCTTTTAACAAGTTAAAAATGTATGCAAAAGTTAAAAAGAATTTAATCGGTTTTATGCGTTCAACTGAAGTTACCGACACTCCATGCTCGGTCGTCACGAAGACCAGGTGAGTGCGCCCGGCGGGCCTGGATCCGGTCGGTCGTTCGTCCTCAGTGCACCCGCCCAGAACCGACACACCGGCTGCGCCCGCCATACCCAGCAGCGCGCGTCTCGTCGTCCCGCCCCGCCTTCTCATATCAAGGAGACAACCGCCGACGGCTCGAGGTTCCAACCGTCGCCATCGCCACCTTCACTCCCGCAAGCGGATTCGAGGCGCGACAGAAGGTGCCGGCCCACACTCAGCCGGCACCTTCCTGCAACAGCTACCGCGTGACGCGTAGCGCGTGGAACGCGACGACCACCAAGCTCAGCATCTGGACCGCCTGAACGATGTTGAGCGCGACACCGCTGAGCACGAACACTCCGACCGTCAGCACCAGGTAACCGATCGGCAGCCATCGCGGCACCGACCGCGCCCGCCACAGGGCGGCCATCAGCAGGATCGAGCCCAGCGTGAACAGCAGGAACCCGGCCATCTGGAGGCCCATCATGTGACCCGGATTCTCCTCCACGTGGCGCATCAGGGCCGCGCCCGAGTCGGCCGGGATCGCGCCGATGTCGGTTGCATACCAGGCGAACGAGCCGAACGAGACGACGCCGGTGCAGAACGCGACGCCGCCGAACGTGGTCAGCACCGCGCCGATGTTCGCCAACGCCGAGCCCCGGGTGCGGGCAAGCATGCACACGGCCAGGCCGAGCGCGATGCCGATGGCAGCGATGCCGAGACCGTCGATGATCGAGCCGAGCCAACCGGCGTCGCGGTGCGGTGCGATGTCCGCGTAGCCCAAGTGGTCCCGCTCGCCCCACGGCTGCCACAGCACGACGACGGCCACGGCGACCGCGCCGAGGGCCAGGAAGGCGGAGACGATCCCCGCCCGCACGCGGCTGACACCGGCCGGAGCGGCGGAGACTGTGGGAAGGGAGGCGGCAGCGGGTGTGACGGTGGACATCGGATTCCTCCTCGATGGGCGCGTTGTGGAACGACCTGAACGTACGTATCGGTGAGCCGCGGGCCATCGGTGCCAGCGCCGGTCGAGTACTCGGTGTCCGTTCGGATCGTCTGCCCGTACCAGTACGGAGCCGGTCGCGCTCGTCCCGTCGTAGAGTGCGAGCATGGTTTGGCCGCGACGCCTGGCGCTGGCAACGTCCCTGCTCACCGGGGCGCTGCTGGGGTTCGCGGTAGTGCTGACCATCCTGGCCCCGTCCACCGGCGCGCTGGTCAGTCTCGGCCTCGGCCTCTGCGCCGCACCCGCCGCGGCAACCCTGGGTGTGATCATCGCCCGCCGCTCGACCGGCGCCCTCATCGGGCTGTTGCTGACCCTGATCGGGCTGACCGTGGCGCTCACCGTGACCCGGGAAGTCGGGTGGTGGTACCTGGCGCGGCGGCGGCCGGACACGCTGCCGTCTCTCGACTGGCTCGCGGCGCTCGCCGACCAGAGCGCGGCTTGGATCTTCGTGACGGTCGCCCTGCTGCTCCTGTACTTCCCGGATGGGAAGCTGCCCAGTCGCCGGTGGCGGTGGATCCCGCCGACGCTGATCATCTGCGGTGCGATCGATCACCTCGGCACGTCTTTCGATTCGGCACCGTTCCGGGCGCCCCTGCAGAACCTGCCCCGTCCGTGGGCTCCGCTGCCCCTGCCGCTCCAACTGCCGGTCCTTGTCGCGTTCATCCTGGAGCTGGTGCTGGTGCTGGCCTGCGCGGCATCGCTGATCGTGCGGTTCCGCCGCTCCGACGGTGTGCAGCGGGCGCGGATCAAATGGCTGGCGCTGGCCGGCATGGCGATCCCGCTCTACCCGCTGGGCTGCCTGCTCGAGATCATGCTGTGGGGCCGGCCGCTGTGGATGAGCGCCGCCATCGGCATCGCGGGGCTCATCGGCATCCCGGTGGCGACCGCCGTCGCGATGCTGCGTCATGACCTCTACGACGTCGACAAGGCACTCGCCGCCACCGTCACCTACGGCCTGGTCAGCGCCGTACTGGTGGGGGTCTCTGCGGTCAGTTCCACGATCGGCGGCGTGCTGCTCGGCCGAGACTCCACCATCGCGGCGGCCGCCGCGACGGCGGTGTGCGCGGCAGCGTTGTCACCCCTGCGCACCAAACTCCAGCGGGGCGTGGACCGCCGGCTGTACCCGATGCGGCGGGCGGCGCTCAGCGCGATCGAGGCCCTGAACCGGGACACCCGCGACGGCCAGGCCCGCCCCGAGCAACTGGAGAGCCTGCTCCGCACGGCGCTGCGCGATCCGGCACTTCGGGTCGGCTTCCAGGTGCCGGGCACCGACGGATACATCGACGCCGAGGGCCTCCGTGTCGAACCGGCCGGTGCCGTACCGGTCGAGCTGGGCGGGCGCGGCATCGGGGTGATCCTGCCGGGATCCGGCGGGGTGCGGCCGGAACTCCTGCGGCACATCGCCGGGTCGGCCGCGACGCTGGTCGAGGTGGTCAGGCTGCGGCTGGAACTGGCCCGGGCACTGCACCTCGCGCAGTGCCCGG
>NZ_JBFAZH010001086.1:0-2607 GCF_040681735.1 Actinoplanes sp. NPDC051633
GGCGGCGGTCCGGACCGAGCCGCGCGGCGATTCCAGCAACCGAGATGGGTGGTATGCCCTTTAAAACGAGAGGCGGGGCGCGCGCGGACAGCGACCATGCCGATACGCTCGCCTCGTGGGCACGATTCTCCCGGTCTTCCCGTTGAGCACGGTGCTTTTTCCCGGCCTGGTGCTGCCCCTGCACATCTTCGAGGAGCGGTACCGGACCCTGGTGCAAGAGCTGGTGAACAGCCCGGAGGACGGGCCGCACGAGTTCGGGGTGGTGACGCTGCGGCACGGGTCCGAGGTGCAGACCACCACGGAGGACGACGCCGGTCCGCCGGTCGACGACACACCCGTGACGGCGGAGCAGCTCTACGAGGCCGGGTGCACCGCCGAGCTGCGCCAGGTCACCGAGCTGCCCGACGGCCGCTACGACATCGTGACGGTCGGCCGGCGGCGGTTCCGGGTGCTGGCCGTCGAGCAGGGTGCCGAGCCCTATCTGACCGCCGAGGTGGAGTGGCTGCCCGACGACGACGAGCCGGGCGAGACCGCCGAGCTGCTGGCGCCGCGGGTGCTCGCCGCCTTCCGCACCTATCTCGAGCTGCTGCGGCCCGACTCCGAGGTGCTCGACCAGGTGCCGGACGACCCGACCGTGCTGTCCCACCTGATCGCGGCGACCGCCCAGCTCACCACGGAGGAACGTCAGACGCTGCTGGCGGCGCCCGACACGGCGACCCGGCTGCGGGCCGAGCTCAAGCTGCTCACCCGTGAGGCGGGTTTGCTGGCCCGGGTGCGGGCGGTGCCGGTTCCGCTGTCTGATCTGGCTCGACCGGCCAGCCCGAACTGAACTGAGCCCTCGAACCGAACTGGGCCGCCCCCGGGTCGGGGTGCGCGAGGTCGTTGCCGTAGCCCGGGCGCGCGCCCGGCGCGTCGAGGTCGGGGTCGTTCGACCAGCCGGCCATCAGCGTGAGCACGATGGCCGCCGCGAAGCCCGCGATCAGCAGCGTCCCGTACGCGTGCAGATCCGGCGGCGCCGCGGAGGTCGCACCGGCCGCCGACGAACCCTTCCAGTCCTCGTACGCCCCCAGCCCGATCATCCGCCCCACCTGCCAGGCCACCACCGGCGCGGCGAGGGTGCCGAGGATCACACCACCGAGCAGCCACGGCCCGCGGTCACGGCGCAGCACCAGCCACGCCACGATCGCCGCGACCATTCCGAACGCGAGGCACAGGACGCTGAACCAGCCGTCCGCTGCGATGTACTCCTCCGGCGACGGGTCGTTGACCAGCACCCGCCCCTCGCCGGCGTTGATCACCGGCACGGCCGGCGCCAGGAAGTGCCACAGCACGCCCAGCGGACCCCCGGCCACCGCCAGCACCACGACCGTGAGACCGGCCACGGCGAGCCCCCGGGCCGCCGGTCGGGTGGACCTGGCCGGCGGCTCCGGCGGCTCCGCCCAGGCGTAGGTGTCGCTATCCACCCGGCAATCCTGCCAGCCCTGCTCAGGCCACCGCGGACGGGCCGAGAATCATCTTGAGATCCGCCCGCAGGGCCGGCGTCGGCGCCACCTTGAAGCCGCCCAGCCGCATCACCGTGGTGCGGCTGCCGTTCTGCAGGTGGACGTGCACCTCCGCGTCGCCCGGGTGGCTGACCAGGATCTCCTTCAGCTCACTGACCAGCGGCGGGGTGCACCGGGTGATCGGCATCGTCAGGGTGATCGGCTTGGAGTCCGGGTTGTGCGAGACGTCGGGCATGGACATGTCCATCGCCATGATCCGCGGGGTGTCGTCGCGGCGGTCCACCCGCCCCTTGACGACCACGATCGCGTCCTCGGCGATGTACTGCCCGATCACCTCGTACGTGTTCGGGAAGAACAGCGTCTCGACGCCACCGGCCAGGTCCTCCAGCGTCGCCGACGCCCACGCCCGGCCCTGCTTGGTCATCCGCCGCTGCACGCCGGTGAGGATGCCGGCCAGCGTGACCACCTGGCCGTCGGGCACCGACCCCTCCTCGTTGAGGGCGGCGATCGTCGTGTCCGCCGAATTCTGCAGCAGCGCCTCGAGCCCGGCCAGCGGATGGTCGGAGACGTAGAGCCCGAGCATCTCCCGCTCGAAGGCCAGCTTGTCGCGCTTGTCCCACTCGCCGTCGGTGATCGGCGGCATGGCCACCGTCGCCGAGCCGCCGCCGTCCGCGTCGCCGAACGCGCCGAACAGGTCGAACTGCCCGGCCGCCTCGTTGCGCTTCACGTCCGCGTACGCGTCGATCGCCTCGGCGTGCACGGCGAGCAGGCCCTTGCGGGAGTGGCCCAGCGAGTCGAAGGCACCGGCCTTGATCAGCGACTCGATCGTCTTCTTGTTGCAGGCGACCGCATCCACCTTGGACAGGAAGTCGTAGAAGTCCTGATAGCGGCTGCTGGTCTGCCCCGGTTTGGGCTCGCGGCACCGCACGATCGCGTCGACGACGTTGTGCCCGACGTTGCGGACGGCGGCCAGGCCGAACCGGATGTCCTTGCCGACCGGGGTGAACGGGCCGGCCGACTCGTTGACGTCGGGCGGGAGGACCTGGATGCCCATGCGCCGGCACTCGGCCAGGTACATCGCCATCTTGTCCTTGTCGTCGCCGAC
>NZ_JBFAZH010001087.1:0-2603 GCF_040681735.1 Actinoplanes sp. NPDC051633
CTTTCTTTTAAGAATATAATTTTGAAGTAACTGTCGTTTCATTGTCGTCCAGTGAACGGGCAGGCCGCCACCGAGCAGGTGCACGTCAACAACGAGATCGTCAAGGGCGAGTGGGGTTACCGCGGCCTGATCATGTCGGACTGGTTCGCGACCAAGACCGCCGGCGCGGCCGCGAACGGCGGGCTCGACCTGGTGATGCCCGGGCCGCAGGGTCCTTGGGGTGACGCGCTGGTGGCCGCGGTGCGGGCCGGGGAGGTCGACGAGGCGGTGATCGACGACCACCTGGCCCGCGTGCTGCTGCTCGCGGAACGGACCGGCGCGGCGGGCCCGCCCCGGGAGTACGGCGCCTATCCCGCGCCGGACAGTCCGGAGCGTCGTGAGCAGCTCACCCGGCTGGCCGCCGAGGGCATGACCGTGCTGACCAACAACGGCGTCCTGCCCCTGGGCGACGCCACCGACATCGCGCTGATCGGGCGGCACGCGGTCGAGACGCAGTGCATGGGCGGCGGGTCCGCGCAGGTGCACGCGCCCCACCAGGTGAGCGTGGCGGAGGGCCTGACCGCGCGGCTGGGCGGTGGCGGGGCTGCGGACGGTGGTGTGACCGTGGTCGACGGCGTCGAGGTTCGGACCCGGCCGGTGCCGGCCCGCGACGGCTTCCTGGTCAACCCGGAGACCGGCGCGGCGGGCATCGCGGTGACCGTCCTCGACGCGGACGGCAAAGAGCTCGACGTACGGCACGAGCCGGACGCCCGGAGCATGGTCGGGATGGACGACGACCTGCCGAGGCCGGCGGCCGCCGTCCGCCTGCGCGGCCGGATCACCCGGTCCGGGCGGGTCGAGCTGGGCGGCATCGGCGTCGGCGACTGGAGGGTCCGGGCGGGTGACGGGTCCTTCGAGTACGCGCTGCGCGTCTCGGGCAACAACATGGGCGAGGAGATCCTGGCCCCGCCGACGCAGACCGACATCACCGAGGTGACCGAGGGCACGATCCTGGACGCGACGGTGACCCTGCCGAAAGGTCACGGCCCGGCCGGCGAGATCTTCGGCGGCATCGGGCTCTTCGGGCTGATCGCCCGCGCCGCCGCCCGCGAGACGGTCGACGTGATCGACGACGCGGTCCGGGCCGCGGCCGCCGCCGACGTGGCGGTGGTGGTGGTCGGGCTGACCGAGGAGCAGGAGACCGAGTCGGTCGACAAGTCGACGCTCTACCTGCCCGGCGCCCAGGACCAGCTGGTCGAGGCGGTGGCCGGCGCGGCCCGCCGCACCGTGGTGGTGGTCAACGCTGCGACCCCGATCGTGATGCCGTGGCTGTCGCGGGTGGACGCGGTGCTGTGGGCGGGCCTGCCGGGTCAGGAGGGCGGCCACGCGGTGGCCGCGGCGCTGCTCGGCGACATCGAGCCGGCCGGGCGCCTGGTCACGTCGTTCCCCGGCGAGGACGGCAAGTCACCGGCCTGGTCGGTCACCCCCGTCAACGGCAGGCTCGAGTACGCCGAGGGCACGTTCATCGGTTACCGCGGGCACTACGCGGGCCGGGCGCCGGAGCCGGCCTTCTGGCTCGGTCACGGCCTCGGCTACGGGCGGTGGGAGTACTCCGACGCGCGTCTGACCGCGGGCGCCGCACCGGGCGCGACGGTCACGGTCACCAACACCGGCGACCGGCGGAGCCGTGAGGTCGTGCAGGTCTACCTGCGGCCGTCCGAGCAGGATCAGCCGGTGCGGCTGGTCGGCTGGGCGTCGGCGACGGTGGAGCCCGGCGAGTCGGCCCGGGTGACGGTGCAGACCGACGCGCGGTTGTGGCGTAAGTGGGAGGGTTCCGGGTGGGGCCGGCTGGCCGACGGCGGCGAGCTGCTGATCGCGCGCGGGCTGGGCGACATCCGGGCCACCCTGCCGCTCTGACCCTGTCGCTTCGGTCCGGGCGGCTTCGGCCCGGGCCGCTTCAGCAGGGGGCGTTCCAGCGGTCGATCACCGGGTCGACCTCGTGCTCGAAGCCCAGGGCCGACAGCGTCGCGGTGTCCAGCGTGAGGTGCCTGCCGTCGGCCGGCGGCAGGCCCACCCATCGCGCGCCGCAGACGCGCAGGAGATGCCCGTGGGCGACGAACGCGACGTCGCCGTCGGCGAGCATCGGGCGCGCGTACCCGAGAACGCGGTCCACCCGCTCGGCGACCTGCTCCGGCGACTCGCCGCCGGGGCAGCCGTCGGTCCACAACGACCAGCCGGGGCGCGTCTCGCGGATCTCCCTCGTCCGGATCCCCTCGTAGTCGCCGTAGTTCCACTCCGCGAGATCCTCGGTGGTCTCGGTGACGTCCAGACCGGCCAGCTCGGCGGTGCGCAGGGCCCGCTTGCGCGGGCTGGAGAGGACCGCGACGAAGGTACGCCCGCGCAGCCGCTCCCCCGCCGCACGAGCCTGCCCCACGCCGGCCTCGGTGAGATCGAGATCCGTGTACGAGGTGTGCCGGCCGTTCGCACTCCACTCGGTCTGTCCGTGCCGGACGAGCACGATCTCTCCCACGGCGATCCTTCCCGAACGTCGATGCCTTACCGGGAGAGTAAGTCCTCGAACGACGTGGTGAGTGCGAACGGGTCGGCGACCGTCACCGGATCCC
>NZ_JBFAZH010001088.1:0-2602 GCF_040681735.1 Actinoplanes sp. NPDC051633
GCAGGGCCCTGGCCCAGAACGACCGGGGCACGTACACGGCGATCACCGCGGAGAGCACCACGCCGAAGACGAGGAACGGCACGGCCTGCACGAGCACGGAGATGAAGACGGTGGTCCAGGTCTGCAGCCGGGCCCCGTCGAGCAGCGACGCGAGCGGGTTGCGCAGCACGACGAGCAGAACCAGCAGAACGGCCAGCACCTCGACCGGCCCGATGCGTCGTTCGGAGCGCGCCGGCGCCTCGGTGACCTCATGCACGATCACGGACCTTAGCCGCAGATGCCCCGTCGGCACCTATCGTGGCCTGCGCATATCTACATGTGCGCAGGTGCCAGGAAGGCGGTGAACTCCACCTCCCGGCGGTGCTCGAAGCCGAGGCGCTCGTAGAGGCGGATGGCGTTGGCGTTCGACGCCAGGGTGGCCAGGAACGGCCTCTCGCCCCGTGACTGGATGTCGTGCGCCAGGGCCAGCGTCAGGCCGGCCGCCAGGCCCTGGCCCCGGAACGCCGGGTCGGTGCAGATCGCACTGATCTCGGTCCAGCCGTCCGGCAGCCGCATCCGGGTGCCTGCCATCGCGGCCAGCTTTCCGTCCCGGCGCACACCGAGGTAGCGGCCGAGCTCGACGGTCCGCTTGCGGAACGGGCCGGGTTTCGTGCGCTCCACCAGGTCCAGCATCTCCGGCACGTCGGCCGGGCCGAGGATCTCCGCGCCCGGGAAGGGCTCACCCGCGACCCGCTCGCCGGTCAGCTGCACCCCGGGCATCCGGAAGGTGGTCTGCCACCCGTCCGGAACGTCTAGGTACGCCCCGGTCAGGTAGACCTCGCCACGCGGGCCGGCCAGCGCCGCCAGATCGGCCCAGCCGTCCGGTCCGCCGATGCCGGCGAACAGCGAGATGTCCGTGAGATAGCGGGCCGCGGCGCCGTTGCGGTCGGCGAGGGCCGCCTGCGGACCGGTGAGTGCGGCCCAGATCGGGTTGTCGAGCGGTGAGGTCACCGTCCGACTCTCGCGCGGCGCGGACCCTCCGGCAACGCCTTATCTGGAAACCGACTTTTTGCGTACGCGATGAAAGTTTTCGCGATGTTGACAGAAGATGTGGACTTCGCGTCGATAGTGGACTTAGATATCGCCCATGGTGAATGTGGTCGCGCTGGCGCTCGTAGCGTCGCTGAGCGCCTTCGGAGTACAAGCGGAGGCGGAGCTGCCGCCGCAGGAGCCCGGTGTCACGCTGCGGACCTTCGACATCGGCTTCCCGCTGCGCGAGTTGTGCACGCTCAAGCAGGGCCAGACGCCCAATGTGGACAAGCTCATGCCGGCCATCGACTGGTCGACCGCCGAGCAGTTCGGGCAGGAGGACAACTTCCTCACCCAGGCCATCGCCAACCTGACCGTGCCGGCCGACGGCGCCTACACGTTCCGGCTGACCAGCGACGACGGCTCCAAGTTGTGGATCGGTGACACGCAGGTCATCGACCACGACGGCCTGCACGGCGCGACGGACAAGGACGGCACGATCGACCTCACCGCCGGCGTGCACCCGCTGCGCGCCGAGTTCTTCGAGGCGGGCGGCGGGCAGCAGCTGACCCTTTCCTGGCGGCCGCCGGGCGCCACCGACTTCGCCGTCGTGCCGACGAGCGCGCTCGGCACCGACGCCGGCGTGGTCCGCGTGACCGCGCCCGGGACCAAGGAGTGCGAGGGCGTCGACGACACCCCGGGCGACGGGCTGCCGCTGAACGCCGTGCACCCCGGCTACGACCTCACCAATCTGCGCCCGCCGGGCTTCCAGCCGCAGGTGTCCGGGATGGACTTCCTGCCCGACGGCCGGCTGGTCCTCTCCACCTGGGGCGGGTCGGACGAGGTGGCCGGCGAGGTCTACCTCGTGGACCACGTGACCGGGCCGACCGGCCCGGAGCAGGTCACGTACAAGAAGATCGCGGACGGGCTCAAGGAGCCCATGGGCCTGGCCGTGGTCGACGGCATGGTCTACGTGTCGCAGAAGCACGAGCTGACCGAGCTGCGCGACACCGACGGCGACGAGGTGCTCGACGCCCGACGGACCGTCGCCACCTGGCCGTTCGGCGGCAACTTCCACGAGTTCGCGTTCGGCCTGCTCTACCGGGGCGGCAACTTCTACCTGAACCTGTCGGTGTCGATCAACCTGGGCGGCGCCACCACCGACCCGCAGCCGGTGAACGGCCGCGGCACCAGCATCGTGGTGAACCGCCGCACCGGCAAGGTGACCACCGTGGCCGGCGGGCTGCGCACCCCGAACGGCATCGGCTGGGGCCCGGGCAACGAGCTCTTCGTCACGGACAACCAGGGCGGCTGGCTCCCGGCGAACAAGCTGGTGCACATCAAGCAGGACCGGTTCTTCAACCACTACACCAACCCGGACGGCCCGTTCGACGCCGAGCAGCCGACCCGGCCGGTGCTGTGGCTGCCGCACAACCAGATCGCCAACTCGCCCAGCACACCCGTGCTGCTCAAGTCGGGGCCGTACCGCGGTCAGCTGGTGATCGGTGACGTGACCTACGGCGGCTTGCAGCGGGCGTACCTCGAGGAGGTGCACGGCGAGTACCAGGGCGCGGTGTTCCGGCACACCCAGGGG
>NZ_JBFAZH010001089.1:0-2601 GCF_040681735.1 Actinoplanes sp. NPDC051633
TGAGCTCTCCGGCGGCCAGCGGCAGCGTGTCGGGGTGGCCCGGGCGCTGGCCGCGGATCCGCTGGTGCTGCTGATGGACGAGCCGTTCTCGGCGGTCGACCCGATCGTCCGGGGCCGGCTCCAGGAGGAGTTCCTGCGTCTGCAGGCCGCGGTGCGCAAGACGATCGTGCTGGTCACCCACGACATCGACGAGGCGGTGCGGCTGGGCGACCGGATCGCGGTGCTGGGTGAGAGCGGGGAGTTGCTGCAGTACGCGTCGCCGCCCGACCTGCTGGGCAAGCCGGCCTCCGACACGGTCCGCAACTTCGTGGGCGCCGACCGGGGCATCCGCCGGCTGACCGTGACCCCGCTGCGCGAGTCGCTGCGCCCGCTGGGCCAGGCCGAGGACGTCGATCGGCTTCCCACGGTGGACGCGGGCGGCACGCTGTACGACGCCCTGGCTGCGATGCTCACCGCCGACTCGCTGCACGTGCTCGCACAGGAGGACGGCAATGCGGTCGGCACCGTGTCACGCTCGGCCATCTTCGAGGCATCGAATCAGTAGCCTTCCGCATTGAACTAGGGTGCTAGTGTTTTAGCACAACGGTTCACGGGAGGCAGATGTGATCGAGTTTCACCTGGACGCGCGATCCGGCGTCGCGCCGTATATGCAGCTCATCCACCAGGTCCGGCATGCCATGCGGCTGGGCCTGCTCACCGAGGGCGATCAGCTGCCGACCGTCAAAGAAGTGGTCGGCAAGATCGCGATCAATCCGAACACGGTGCTGAAGGCCT
Source organism: Actinoplanes sp. NPDC051633 (assembly GCF_040681735.1). Taxonomy (NCBI): domain Bacteria; kingdom Bacillati; phylum Actinomycetota; class Actinomycetes; order Micromonosporales; family Micromonosporaceae; genus Actinoplanes; species Actinoplanes sp. NPDC051633. Next base: position 775 of record NZ_JBFAZH010001089.1, read on the forward strand.
ATCGCGAGCTGGAGTACGAAGGACTGGTCAAGCTTCGTACCGGGGTCGGTACCTTCGTCGCCAAGACGCTCAGCGACGAGACGCTGGTCGCGCACGCCCCGTTGCGGGCGGAGCTGGAGGGCTGGCTCGGCCGCGCCCGCGACGCCGGCCTCGACGACGAGAGCATCGAAGCGCTGTTCCTGAGCGCGTTCCGGGCGACGGCGGTCAGATCATGACCGCGGCGATCGTCACGCGCGGCCTGACCAAGCGGTACGGCCGCAAGAGCGCGCTCAACGACTGCACGCTGACCGTGCCGACCGGCCGCATCGTGGGGCTCGTCGGGCCGAACGGCGCCGGCAAGTCGACCCTGCTGCAACTGGCCTGCGGGCTGCTGCGACCCACCGCGGGCACGATCGACGTGCTCGGCGGCGCCCCGGGCAGCGGTCCGGCGCAGGCCGCCAAGGTGGGCTTCGTCGCCCAGGACACCCCGACGTACGCGCAGATGTCGATCGCCGAGCATCTGCGGCTCGGCTCGGCGCTCAACCCGAGCTGGGACGCGGGCATCGCCACCGAGCGGATCGCCCGGCTCGGGCTCGACCCGAAACAGAAGGCGGGCAAGCTCTCCGGCGGCCAGCGCGCGCAGCTCGCCCTGACGCTCGCCGTCGCCAAGCGCCCCGAGCTGCTGCTCCTCGACGAACCGGTGGCCAGCCTCGACCCGCTGGCCCGGCGGGAGTTCCTGCAGGGGTTGATGGAGCACACCGCCGAGCACGGCACCTCGCTCGTACTCTCCTCGCATCTGATCGCCGACCTGGAACGCACCTGCGACCACCTGGTCGTGCTGGTGGACTCGCGGATCCGGCTGACCGGCGACGTCGACGAGCTGATCGCTCAGCACCACCGGCTGACCGGTGCGCGACGGGATGCGGCGAGCCTGCCGGCCGGCCACGAGGTGATCTATCAGAGTCACGTCGGTAAGCAGTCCACGATGATCGTGCGGAGCACCGCGCCGATCGACGATCCATGGTGGACCGTCGAGCCGCTGGGCCTCGAGGATCTGGTGCTGGCCTACATGACCGAGGCCAGCGGGTTCGTGCCGGAGCGAGTGTTGGAGGGACAGCGATGACCTGGCTGGCATGGCGGCAGTCGCGCACGTCGATGGCCATCGTGGCGGGGGCGGTGGCGGTCGCGGCCCTCGCATTGGTCGTGACCCGGCCGGGCTTGATCGACATCTACCGGGCGACGGGGTTGGACGACTGCGGCACGTCCTGCGTCGATCAGGCGTCCAGCTTCCTCATCCGGGCCCGGGCCGGCGCCGCAGGCCCGCTCTACTGGACGGGCTTTGCCGCCGTGTACCTGATTCCGGCGGTCATCGGGATCTTCTGGGGCGCGCCGATGGTGGCCCGGGAGCTGGAGTCCGGCACCTTCCGTCTGGTGTGGAGCCAGAGCACCACCCGGTCCCGCTGGCTCGCCGTGAAGCTGGCGGGCGGCGCGGCCGCCGCGATGGCGGCCGCCGGGTTGCTGTCGCTGGCCGTCACCTGGTGGTCGGCGCCGTTCGACCGTGCTTACGACAACCGACTGGTCGCCGAGGTGTTCGGCGCGCGCGGCGTGGTGCCGCTCGCCTACGCGGCCCTGGCCTTCGTGCTCGGAGTGTTCATCGGGACGGTGCTGCGCCGGACCGTGCCCGCGATGGCGCTGACGCTGGTGCTCGTAGCGGCCGTCCAGGTGGTGATGCCGACGATGGTCCGGCCGCACCTGATTCCGCCGGAGACCTTCACCGGTGCCGTCACCGCCGAGGGCGGGTTCCGCGAGATGCAGATGAGCATGGACGACGGCTTCATGTCCGTGGTG
>NZ_JBFAZH010001090.1:0-2597 GCF_040681735.1 Actinoplanes sp. NPDC051633
GATCGGCAGGAGGTTCCCGGGGAAGCCGGCCCTCACGACCTCCGGCGGCAGCACGGTGAAGGTCAGCAACCCGTCCGCGGCGCCGGGCCGGCCAGTCCGCTTGTACGCGACCCGCCACAGCAGCGTGCCGGGACCTGCCTTGGCTCCTTCGGGCACCACGAGATCGGCAGCCCACCCCTTCGCCGCCGGGTGGCACGCGGCCAGGGAGCCCTCGTCGAACCCGACCGCGCAGCCGGTAACCGCGGTACCCTCCACAAGGGACAACATCGAGACGGTCACGCGGTCGCCGGACCGCCCGGCGGCCGGCTCCGGCCGGACGTCGAAGGCGGGTGGCAGCGGCGAGCCGGGCGCGCGCACCGGATAGTTGACGATGCCGTTGTCCGCGCCACGGCGGCCGTCGGCGGTGCGAGAGGTCACGCCCCACCGCAGGGGCATGGCGCCGGCCGCCGTTCCCGCGGGCACGGTGACGGTGGCCGACCACCGCCCGCCGGCATATTCGCACTGGACTCCGGCATCGCCGGGAAAGGTCACCAGGCAGTCGGTGATCTCGGCGCCGGGCTCGACCGGGGAGACCGAGACGGTGACCTGCTCGCCGGCCACGGCGGACTCGGGCTGGGCGGCGGCCACGAACTTAGGGACCGGTCCCAGGTCGAGCTCTTCTTCCGGCCCGACCTGCTGCTCCTTCACCGGCCGGCTCGGCGCGGTCGTGGTGGTGGTTTCCAGCGGCGGCGCCACCTTGGGCGATACGCGGTATCTGATGGTGCTGCTCTGGGCGATCGGCCGCCCGGTGGCCGCGGCGGCCTGGACACCCCAGCGCAAGTTGTTCCAGCCCGGCCGAGCGTCCGAGGGCACGGTGACCTCGGCCAGCCAGCGGTCCTCGGACTGCCGGCATTCGTCGCCGGCGTCGTTCGGGAAGGCGGCCAGACAGCCGAGGATCCGCACGCCCTCGGTGACCGGGGTGAAGACCACGGTGACCGGGTCGCCGGGCAGCGCCGTACTGGGCGTGACCAGCACTTCGAAGGTCGGCTCCACGATCTCGACCTGGACGGCGATCAGCCCCTCGTCGTCGCTCTTCGGCTCCTCCGGACGTTCGCTGGAGTAGGTCACCCGCCACAGCACCGGCATCGGGCCAACCGGCTGCCCGAGCGGGACCGGCACGGTCGCGGTCAGCTCACCGTCGCAGGGATGAAGCACGTCGGAGACGACGACCTCGCAGGTCTTGATGGTCACGCCGGTCGTATCGCTCGCGAACCGGATCGCGATGTCCTGGCCCGGCTCGGCCGTCGCGGGCACCGGCTCGACGCGGAACACCGGAGGCGGCGGCGCAACCGGGCGCACCACCTCGAACGGCGTCGTCCCCGGGATCTCCACCTGCTTGTCGTCCTGCCAGACCGCCCACTCCACGCCCGTCGGCCCAGGCGGCGCGTCCTCCGGCACGGCCAGGCGGGCCACCCAGCTCCGGCCGGCGCCCTCGCACGCCGTCCGTTCCTTCGTGAACGCGAAGCCTGCCCGGCAGCCGGCCAGGACGCCCCCGAGAGCGCGGAAGCGGACCTCGATCGTCTCCCGCCGCTGCGCCCGCGCCGGGACCACGGCCACCTCCGCCGGCGGCAGCACGACGAACTCGATCCTGCCGCGTGGCCTCTCCCGGCCGGTAGTGAACACCGCCCACAGCAGGCCCGTGGTCTTCGGCGGAACCCTCAGCTCGACCGTCCGCTCCACGGCACCGTCGGAACAGCGTGCCGCGACCGGATCGGACACAACCTCGAAGGCCGCGACACATCCGGTTATGAAGCGCCCATCCGCGTCGGCCGGGAAGGTCACCTGGACGATGGTCCCCGGAATGGCCTTCTCAGGTATGACCCTCGGAGCGTAGGGATCCGCCGGGGCCGGCACGGCGGACTCCGCTGCCGCGACCGGTGTCGCGGTGGCCAGGAAAGCCAGTGTGCAGGCGAAGATCGCCGGAAGCGACCGACGCCAGGTGAGGGAGGCCATGGCGCCCCCTGACGGTCGAGTGAGTCACCTTCACGATGCGCCGCCCGTCGCGAACCTGTCAGCCGGATCACCGACAGACGTCTATGCCTCGATCAGCGATCGACGACCTGATACAGCGGCCGCCCCCTGCAACGCCGCGAGATTGTCTGCGATGCGCGTGGCGGCGCCGATCGGGCGGCCTCCGGCCGCGTGCGGGCTGATGATGACGCCGGCGGGCCCGTGAAAGAACACCGAGGACCATCCGGATCTGCCGCAGTGAAGGCGCGCCGGCTGGGTGTCGGCTGGTAACGGTTGTGTTGGCTGTGCGCCACCGGCATCTCGGGGTGTTGGCGGGTGGCTGCGGGACAACGGCCGCGACGATCGACGGTACGTCGAGACGTCGTCAAGCCCGGATCGGTGGTTCAACCTTCAGGACTGCACCGTCGCCTCGTGGTACGTCACGGCTTGCGGGCGACTCCGCAGTAGACGTCGACCTCGTCGGGGAGGGTCTCGGTGGTGGGCCGCCACCGGCTGCTGGAGATAACGCCGGGTTCGATGAGGTCGAGGCCGGTGAAGTAGCGGGCGATGTCGTCGGGGTGGCGGGAGATGTAGGGTTCGGCGGATTC
>NZ_JBFAZH010001091.1:0-2591 GCF_040681735.1 Actinoplanes sp. NPDC051633
CCGTGGCCGTAAAGATCCGGCTCCTGCGGATGGGCAAGATCCGCAACCCGCAGTACCGCATCGTCGTCGCCGACTCGCGCACCAAGCGCGACGGTCGCGCCATCGAGTACGTCGGCATCTACCACCCGAAAGAGCACCCGTCGCTGATCGAGGTCAAGTCCGACCGGGTGCAGCACTGGCTGTCGGTCGGCGCTCAGCCGAGCCAGGCCGTGCAGCGCATCCTGGAGAAGACCGGCGACTGGCAGCAGTTCAAGGGCCTGCCGGCCCCGCCGCCGCTGCTGGTCAAGGAGCCGAAGGCGAGCCGCACCGCGGCGTACGAGGCCGAGTCCAAGGCCGCCGCGGGTGTCGCCGACGCCCCGGCTGCCAGGCCGGCCAAGAAGGCGGCCAAGGCTGCTGCCGAGAAGCCCGCCAAGGACGAGGCGAAGGCCGAAGCCAAGACCGAGGCGACGGCCGAAGCCAAGGCCGAGCCGAAGGCCGACACGAGGACCCCGGCCGCGCCGGAGGTTGCCGAGGACAGGCCGACCGACACGAAGGCTGTCGACCCGGCCGAGCCCAACCGCGAGGCGGTCGCCAAGGACGCTGAGGACCCGGCCGGTGCCGGCGCCGACCAGAGCTGACGGGGCGCTCCGGCCCGCGCTGGAGCACCTCGTCAAAGGCATCGTCGACAACCCGGACGACGTCCGGGTCCGGCTGGTCGACTCGCGCCGCGGCAAGCGGCTCGAGGTCCGCGTGCACCCCGAGGACCTGGGAACGGTCATCGGGCGTGGCGGGCGCACGGCCAAGGCGCTGCGGCAGGTCATCGGGTCGATCGGTGGGCGCGGCATCCGCGTCGACATCGTCGACGCGTACTGAGTCGCTGGTCAGATGCTGCTCGTCGTCGGCCACATCGGTAAGGCGCACGGGATCCGAGGCGAGGTCCTGGTGACCGTGCGGACCGACGAGCCCGAGCGACGTTTCGTGCCGGGAGCGGTGTTCACCACCGCTTCCGGCAAGCTCGTCCTGGAGTCGTTGCGCTGGCACCAGGGCCGGGTCATCGCCCAGTTCGAGGGTGTGCCCGACCGCAACGCGGCCGAGGAGCTCCGCGGTACCGAGCTGCAGGTGGAGTCCTCCGAGATCCCGGACCCCGACGATCCCGACGAGTTCAACGACCACCAGCTGGTCGGTCTCCGGGTCGTCACCGTCGACGGCGACGACCTCGGCGAGATCCGGCAGGTCAACCACGCGCCGTCGTCCGACCTGCTCGTTCTCGCGAAGAACGGCGGCGGGACGGCATTGATCCCGTTCGTCAGCCAGATGGTCCCGACCGTGGACCTGGCCGGTGGCCGCGTGGTCGTCGACCTCCCCGAGGGCCTGCTCGATCTTTGATGCGCGTCGACATCGTCTCCATCTTCCCGGAGTACTTCTCGCCGCTCGACCTGTCGCTCGTCGGCAAGGCCCGGGGCAGCGGTGTGCTCGACCTCACCGTGCACGACCTGCGCACCTGGACCTCCGACGTGCACCGGACCGTGGACGACACCCCGTACGGCGGCGGGCCGGGCATGGTGATGCGGCCCGAGCCGTGGGGCCAGGCGCTCGACGCGGTCGGCCCCGGCGTACTCATCGTGCCGTCTCCCGTGGGCAAGCCGTTCACCCAGGCGGACGCGCACGCCTTCGCCCAGCTGGACCACCTGATCTTCGCCTGCGGCCGCTACGAGGGCATCGACCAGCGGGTGATCGACGACGCCGCCGAGCGGATGCCGGTGCGCGAGGTCTCGCTCGGCGACTACGTGCTGTTCGGCGGGGAGGTGGCGGTGATCGTGATCCTCGAGGCGGTCACCCGGCTGCTGCCCGGGGTGCTCGGCAACGCGGACTCGCTGACCGAGGAGTCGTACGCGGCGGGCCTGCTGGAGGCTCCGGTCTACACGAAACCCGCGTCGTGGCGCGACCGTCCCGTGCCCGAGGTGCTCCGCTCGGGCGACCACGGCCGGATCGCTCGCTGGCGGCGTACCCAATCTCTGCTCCGGACCGCCACCCGGCGCCCGGATCTGCTCGCCGCCTACCCTCCCGCCGATCTCGATAAATCGGACCGGGCGGCGCTCATCGAGGGCGGATTTCAGATCCCGCCCTCCGATGTGGCAAAGTAGGGAGGTTGCCGTTCGCTCCCACGCCGTGGGCGGCGAGCGAGGACCTTACTTCTCGCAAGGTCAGAGTCACCCATTCGCGCATCGAACTCCCGGTGCGCTTTGAGTATCACGAGGATGCAGCGATGAACACGCTGGACGATCTCGACGCGCAGTCACAGCGCGCCGACCTGCCCGACTTCCGCGCCGGCGACACCGTCAAGGTGCACGCCCGGGTCGTCGAGGGCAACCGGTCCCGGGTCCAGGTCTTCCAGGGCGTCGTGATCAGCCGCCAGGGCGGCGGCCTGCGCGAGACCTTCAAGGTTCGCAAGATCAGCTTCGGCGTCGGCGTCGAGCGTACGTACCCGATCAACAGCCCGCAGATCGACCGGATCGAGGTCGTCACCCGCGGTGACGTGCGCCGGGCGAAGCTCTACTACCTGCGCGAGCTCCGGGGCAAGAAGGCCAAGATCAAGGAGCTTCGGGAGAAGC
>NZ_JBFAZH010001092.1:0-2589 GCF_040681735.1 Actinoplanes sp. NPDC051633
GGCTGGAGTGCCGGCACGCCCGACGGGCAGCCGCAGGCTCCGCGCCCGACGGTGCCGCCGGCCGACGTGCCGCATTCCTTCTTCCCCCAGGCGGACGACCGCCCGCCATGGAGCGAAGACACCCCGGTGCGCGGCACCCCACGGATCATGCCCGGGACCGGAGAGTTCCCGGTGCGAAGGCCCGCGCCGCAGCCGGTCGAGCGCCGCACGAACGCCGCGCCGCAGCCGATCCAGGGCCGCACGGACGTCGCGCCGCAGCCGATCCAGCCTCGCGTCGAGCCGACTCCGGTGCCGCGCCCGATCACGGAGAAGCAGCTCCGGATCCCGGGCTACGCACCCTCGCAGCCTGCGCCGGACGAACGGCCCCAGGCCGGCCGGACCGGCGAGCAGCCGATCGTGGGACCGCCGAGCGAGCGGCCCGCGCCCCCGGTCCCGGTCACCGCGCCGATCGGCCGTCTGGTGATCGCCGGGCCGGACACGGAGCCGAGGCGCTACGTCGACGAGAACGTGCAGGTGGACTGGTTCGGGCCGAAGGGAACGTCTCCCGACGAGAAGGGCTCCACGGGAGAAACCACGACTGCACCGGACAACCCTTCTGATGCCGACAAGACCGGCTCCACCGTTGATAACGGTCCCCGGCATTCCTCTGACGGCGTCGTCATCGACATGGACATCAGCGGCCTCTTCGACGGCCGGGGCGTGACCGCGGAGCAGGCCCTGATCGTCGAGGGGCAGAAGCACGCGGCTGGCAGTCAGCCGGCAGAGACGCAAACAGAGGCAGCGGCCGAAGAGCCGACGAGCCCAGCGCCGGACGCCGGAGACGCGCAGCAGGAACTGGTCGCGGGCGGGGTGCCGATCCTCGCGGCGCAGCCCGACCTGGCTGCGGCCGTACCCGGGAAAGAGCCTTTGTCGGCGGCCGACTTCGACGCCATCCGCTGGCGGCTGGACGGCGGCACCCTGCGTGAGGTCGTCGACGATCGCGCCGCGCTGCGCGCCCTCGGCGACCGGCTCGACGGGCCGCTCGCGGACGAGCAGGACGACATCACCAAGGCCAACCTGCTCAGCGTGCGGGCGGAGGTGTACCGGCTGCTGGGCGAGCTGGGCATGGCAGCCGCGGCGAGCCGGCTGGCGCTAGCCCACGCCATGCAGTCCGGCGAGCCGCGGGCGGTCGTGATCGCGCAGGCCGAGCTGGCGCACGTGCTGCGGTTGCGCGGGGACTTCGGGGAGGCGGACCGGCTCTTCGAGGAGGCGGCGAGCTCGGAGACCCCGGAACCGCTGCGCAGCGTGGTGCACGAGAACGCCGGGCGCAGCTGTTTCGATCAGGGGCGGCACATGGAGGCGCTGGACCACTTCGCGCGGGCCGTGCGCCTCGGGCCGGAGGATGACATGGATCTGGTGGAGCGGATCGGCGTCAGCCTGGAGGCCGTCTACATCCACGTGCTGCGCGACGGCTGGGGTCCCTACCCGCGGATGCGGCGGGAGATCATCGAACCGGAGCCGACTCCCGAACAGGCGGACTGACGGCACGGGTGCCCGCCAGCGCTACCCGGCCACGTCCCCCGGTCTTCGCCGCGTAGAGCGCCTTGTCGGAGGCGCGAACCAGGTCGTCGACGGTCTTCGCGTGCGCCGGCATGATCGCGACGCCGATGCTCAGCTGGGGCGGGCCGGACGGCAGGGTGGTGTCCGCGGCGACGATCGCGCGCAGTTGCTCGACGGTGCGCAGGGCGGATCCCTGATCGGCACGCAGCAGCAGCACGAACTCGTCCCCGCCCAGCCGCGCCGGCACGTCGTCCTGGTTGGCGACCTTGCGCATGGCGCCGGCCACCACCTGCAGGGCGTCGTCGCCGGCCGCGTGCCCGTACGTGTCGTTGATGCCCTTGAAGTGATCGAGGTCCAGGGTGACCACGGTGATCGGGCGGCCGGTGCTCGCCGCCCACTCCTCGGCCTGCTGCAGCGCCTCGTCGAACGCGCGCCGGTTGGCCAGCCCGGTCAGCGAGTCCGCCAGCGCCTGACCCTCGAGCCGGCGGCGGAGGTTGTCGGCGCGGTCCCGCAGGGCGACCACGACCACCGCGACCATGATCAACGCGATCGACATGGAGATCCAGTCGGAGAACGCGTTTCTCGCCGCCAGCGCCACGAACACCAGCCCCTCGCCGACCATCACGGCCGCGATGTTCAGCCAGATGACGCTGCGGCTGAGGAAGTTCGCGGCGTACAGGACGGGCCAGAGGTAGAAGAGTTGCGAACCGGTGCTGGCGTCCTTGGTCATCAGGTTGAGGCCGGTGATGACGGAGGTGGCGAACAGCGGCGCCCCCCACCAGAAGTAGTCGGAGAAGATGTCGGGGTGCGACCAGGCGAGCCAGCCGCCGACGCCGAAGGTCACCGACACGACCAGGATGGCGACCAGGATCGCCGTGGGCTGGTTTTCGGGCAGCACGACACCGGTGAGCAGCACGAACGGTGACGCCGCGAACTGCAGGTAGGCGACCGCTCGCGACGCGCCGTGGCGGTCGCGGATGTCGAGCGCCATGAGCGTCGCCTCCTCGTGGGTGTCCTCTGCACAATCGGCGGTGGTCGCGCCCGGATGAG
>NZ_JBFAZH010001093.1:0-2586 GCF_040681735.1 Actinoplanes sp. NPDC051633
TGTCCAGCTCGGCGACTTCACCGAGCCGGGCCGGCTCGCCGTGCTGGACCCGGAGGGCCGGACGGTCGTCGTCGACACCGGCCCGGGTCACATCGACGGGCCGGAGTGGTCCCCCGACGGCAGGTGGATCTATTTCAACACCGAAGCCTTCGCCAGCGAGCCGGGCCATGCCCAGATCGCCCGCATCCCGGACGGCGGAGGACCGGTGGAGCGCCTCGTCACCAGCGGCACCGTCGACTGGTTCCCGCATCTCTCGCCGGACGCACAACTGGCGTCCTACATCGCGTTCCCGGCCGGAACCCAGGGGCACCCGGCCGACCTGGACGTCGAGGTGCGGGTGGTCGCGACGACGGACTGGTCGACGCCGCTGCAGCGGTACCCCGTCTTCGGTGGCCAAGGAACGATCAACGTCAACAGCTGGTCCCCGGACAGCAGGCGGTTCGCCTTCATCGCGTACCCCGTGGGCTGACGACATCGAGACCGGTGAGGAGCCGGAACACAGTGTCGGCGAAGCGGTGCAGGTGCTCGACGTACGCGGCCTCGTCGGCGGCGGTGAAGTCGAGGACGAACTCGTCGACCCCCGCGCCTTGGTACTGGTGCATCCGGTCCGCTATGGCGTTTGGGCTTCCGGTCAGCGCGGTCGCGTCGCGATCGTCGTGGCGTCGACCAGGGCCGACGGTGACCGCGCTACCCGAGCTCGCGGGTCGCCGGAGCCTGGTCGCGGGTGGCGGCCCAGCTGGCCAGCACACGCAGGGCGTCGTCGGCGGCGGAGCCGGCCGGGGCGCTGAGCAGGGTCATCGACAGGCCGGGGTCGGCGGTCATCTGCATGGTCTCGAAATTCAGGTCGATCTCGCCGACGACCGGGTGGCGGAACTGCTTGATCCCGGTGTTGTGCAGGCGTACGTCGTGGGCAGCCCAGCGGGCCCGGAACTCTTCGCTGCGGGTGCACAGCTCCCCGACCAGGCCGGTCAACGCCTTGTCGTACGGGTCCCGGCCCGCCTCGGTACGCAGCATCGCCACGGTCGTGGTGGCGATCCGCTCCCAGTCGCGCCAGAAGTCCCGGGCCCGAGGGTTGAGGAACGCGAACCGGGCGTGGTTCGCCGGCCGGACAGAGTCGTCGAACATCGGCGCGTACAGGGCCTGCGTCAGCGGATTCGCGGCCAGCACGTCGCCGCGGCCGTTGTTGACGAACGCCGGCACGTCAGTCATGAGCTCCAGAACGCGGGCCACACTGGGCCGGATCTGCTGCGCCGGGGTTTTACGGCGCGTTCGCGCTCCGGGTCCGGCGGCACGAGCCAAGTCGGCCAGGTGCTGCTGCTCGGCCTCATCGAGGTGCAGAGCCCGGGCCAAGGCCTCCAGGACGCTGTCCGAGGCCCCGGAAAGATTGCCCCGCTCGAGCTGGGCGTAGTACTCGACGCTGACCCCGGCCAGGTCGGCGACCTCGCTACGGCGCAGCCCAGGAACACGGCGGTTGCGGTTGAAGTGCTGCAGTCCGGCCTGCTCAGGGGAGATCTTGGCACGGCGGGAACTGAGGAAGGCTTTGACCTCGTCACGGTTGTCCACGACTCCCAGGCTAGGCCGGATCGAGACACCGAGTGGTGGGCTGTCAGTACACCCTCCAGCAGCACCTTCTTCGTGCCCGTAGGAAACGGTTCATTGGATGACGTCACCGTTTCCCTGGTCTTTCGACACTGTGAGACCAGACCTGACACGGTGTCCTACTCGATGAGGACGTGAGCAGTCGACGGCGTGCCGGTATACGTCACCAACGGCGCCGGCTTCTGGGGACCACCGGTCCGTATCGGCGCATCCCCGCAAGTCACCCTGCTCGAACTCCGCACACCGTGACCGATCAAGCTGAGAACGGAAGATCTGTCCCTCTGGATATGGCGGAATCCGGTATCAGGCAACCGAGAACCATTAATGGCTGATGGCTATCATGAGATTCACAAGGGCGCAATGGGCTGGCAGTGGTCATCACGGCGAACCTCAACGACAGCCAGGTCTCAAAAGACTTCGCCGCCATGCTCCCGGTGACCCTGCCCTGGTTCCGCAACTCCGGTATCGAGTACATCAGCGAACTGTCCGCACCACTCACCGAGACGGGCCCGTTCTACACCGATGTGCAACCGGGAGACCTCGTCTACTACAACCCGGCCGACAGCATCACCATCATCTACGAAGAGACAAGCTCCGTGCCCACCCTCACGGAGATGGGTGAAATCACGTCCGACCTGAGCGTTTTCGACAGCCTCCCCGACACCCTGGACATGCGTATCGAACGCAGCTAGTGGCCGCCGCACAGCGGCACGCGACGGCGAGATATCCGGGCGGAAGGCCCTCGCATCAGTCCTAGCACTCGAGCATCGAACCCGTCCGTCAACAGCCCGGAGCCACCATTCGCCTGACAACTGCCTGGCACAAATAGCAGATAATCGATAAGGGGCGGAATGGATGTGGCGGGCGGCGTTGCGTAGAGTTCTGCGGGCGGCCGCGGCGGACGGCACACCCCACGCACTCGGAGTGAGACGGCAATGAGCATGAAGGAAACACCGGAGCCATGATCAACGGCATCGACCCCGCGCG
>NZ_JBFAZH010001094.1:0-2585 GCF_040681735.1 Actinoplanes sp. NPDC051633
CCCTGGCCGAGACGCTGGGCACGCTGCTGTCGCCGGTGCTGCTGATGCAGACCGGGCGTGGCGAGGAGCTGCACGCCGCGCTGGTCGCCGCCGCTGAGTCGGCCGCCGAGCCGGATGCGACCGATGTGGACCAGTCCGGGCGTACCCATGAGATCTGGGCCATGCACGACGGCCCGCAGCAGCGGCAGTTGCTCGAGCTCGCCGGCGGTGGCGAGCTCGTCGTCGCCGACGGCAACCACCGCAGCCTGGCCGCGCAGACCGCCGGTCTTCCGCAGTTCCTCGCGGTGATCACGACGCCGGCCTCGGTGGCGATCCAGCCCTACAACCGTCTGGTCAGCGAGCTGCCGGTGCCGGTGGGCGAGCTGGCCGACCAGCTGCGGGCGGCGGGCGCGGAGGTCGGCTCCGGACCGGTCGAGCTGTACGCCCCGGGCTTCGTGCACGGTCTCACCCTGCCCGCCGACCCGGCGCTGCCCGAGGTCGAGAACCTGGACCACGCCCGGGTCGAGCGGGTCCTCTTCGGCGACGTGCTCGGGCTGGACCCGGGGGACAAGCGGATCACCTATGTCGGCGGTGACTACCCGGCCGACTGGCTGCGCGGTGAGGTGGACGCCGGGCGGTCCGCGATGGCCGTGGTCATCCCGCCGGTGACGGTCGAGGACTTCGTGCGGGTGAACCTGGAGCGGCACAAGCTGCCGCGCAAGAGCACCTGGTTCACGCCGAAGGCGCGGGCCGGCCTCGTGCTGGCCGACATCGGCCTTCCCCAGCCCCACCACCACCCTTGATCGGACTGAAGGCAGCTATGCCTTCAGCCCCACCGCCACCGCTGATCGACTGAAGGCATAACTATGCTGCACCCGCAGGTCACCGCCGCCGCGGCGCTGCGTCCCCGGCCGACGGAGCTGACCGACCCGGCGGACGCCGTGCGCGCGCTGCGGGAGGACATGGAGGCGTCGAACGAGGCCGAGTGCGGCCCGGCCTTCCCGCTGCCCGTGGTGGTCGACGTGGACGCCGACGGCGTGCCGGGGCGCCTCTACGCGACCTCGTTCGGCGCGCCGATCGTCGTCTACCTGCACGGCGGCGGCTGGTGCTACGGCAGCGTGGAGACCGTCGACCGGTTCTGCCGCCGGGTCGCCCAGCGGTCCGGCTGCGCGGTGCTGTCGGTGGAGTACCGCCTGGCGCCCGAGCACGTCTTCCCAGCCCCCGTCGAGGACGTCGAGACCGTCCTGTCCTACGTGCGCAAGGAGGGCGCCGCGCTGGGCGTCGACCCGGCCCGCATCGCGATCGCCGGAGACAGCGCGGGCGGGCAGCTGGCCACCGTGGTCGCCCGCCGCCAGCGCGACGCGGCCACCCCGCTCGACTTCCAGGCGCTGATCTATCCGGTGATCGACCCCACGCTGTCCAGTGAGTCCTATGCCGAGCTGGGCGGCTACGGACTGGACCGCGAGTCGATGCGGCTGGCCTGGGAGGCGTACGTGCCGGAGCCGAGCCTGCGCTGGTCGCCGGACGTGGCGCCGCTGGCCGCCGACCTGACCGGGATGCCGCCGACGCTGATCATCACCGCCGAGTTCGACGTGCTGCGCGACGAGGGCGCCGATTACGCCGACGCGCTCGTCACCGCCGGCGTCCCGGTCGTGCACACCGTCTACGCCCAGATGAACCACGGCTTCGCCCGCAAACTCGCCGTCATCGACGCCGCCCGCGCGGCCGCCGATCAGGTGGCCGGTGCGCTGCGCAGCGCCCTGACGTTCTGAGCGGATCCTTTCTGCAAGGATGGGGCAATGCGTGTCTACCTGGGTTCCGACCACGCCGGCTTCGAGCTGAAGAACCACCTCGCCGAGCATCTGCAGAAGCAGGGGCACGAGGTGGTCGACGTGGGCCCGCACGTCTACGACGCCGAGGACGACTACCCCCCGTTCTGCCTGCACGCCGCCCAGCGGGTGGTCGACGACCCGGGCAGCCTGGGCGTCGTCATCGGCGGCTCGGGCAACGGCGAGCAGATCGCCGCCAACAAGGTGGCCGGGGTGCGCTCGGCGCTGGTCTGGAAGGTGCAGATCGCCGAGCTGGCCCGGCAGCACAACGACTCCAACGTGTGCAGCATCGGCGCCCGCGAGCACACCCCGGAGGAGGCGGCCGCGTTCGTCGACACCTTCCTGGCCACGCCGTTCTCCGGCAACCCGCGCCACCAGCGCCGCATCGACCAGCTCACCGCGTACGAAACCTCGCGCGAGCTGCCGCCGCTGCCGTCCTCCTGACGGTCAGCGGTTGCGGGGCAGATCCTCGCGCGGCATCCAGTTGCGCCGCACGATGGGCATGCCCTCGGCCTCGGCCAGATGTTCCTCGCTGGGCCGGGCGGCGTCCCGTGCCCGCATGGCCGCGCCCACGCTGACCTGCGACGATCCCGACCCGACCAGGCCTCGCAGGCCGCGCTCCGACTCGTCGCCGCCCGCGGCCGGGCGAGCCCGGGGCGGCGGCTCCGCGGCGGCCGGCGGCGGGGCGGGCTCGGGCGCCGGGGCGCCGCCCGCGGAGGGGCGCAACCGCCGGCGCCGGCGCTCGATCTCAGCCATTCACCGAACTTAGAACACTTC
>NZ_JBFAZH010001095.1:0-2582 GCF_040681735.1 Actinoplanes sp. NPDC051633
CGGCCGCGGCGAACGTGGCCGTGCAGGCCGCCAACCAGGCCGTCGAGCTGGAGGCGCTGGCCCGCGCCGAGGACGCGGCGCGGCTGGCCGAGTGGACCGAGCAGGGCATCAAGGCGGCGCAGTCCGCGGCCGAGACGGAGGCGGCGGCCAAGGCGGCGGGCGGCGAGCTGGTCGCTTGGAACCGCGGGCTGCTCTGGGACACCGCCGAGCAGGACCGGATCGACCCGGCGACGCGCACGCTGCTCGCCGAGGCGACCGCGGCCGGCGCGCCGGCCGACGTGGTCATGGACCGGGGCCGGCGGGCCGCGGTCGCGTTGCTGACCACCGGTGGCGAGTGGACCAAGGCGGCGGCGCAGGAGATGCTGACCGGCGGCGAGGTCGAGCTGCGGTCGTGGCTGGCCGAGGGCCGGCGGTTCGCGGCGGGCCAGGACGACCGGGCGCGGCTGTGGCGCCTGGTGGACACCCTGCCCGAGGGCGGCGCCGAGCGGGCCGCGGCGCAGGCCGCCGTCGCGGGTGCTGACGCGGCGGTCGAGACGTTCCTGCGGACCCGCAACTACCCCGGCAAGGTCGCCAAGGACCGGCAGCAGATCTACGCGATCATCAACGGCGCCGGCACGAACCTGAAGGCCGCCGGTGAGCGGGCGCTGGCCGGCACCCCGGCCGACATGCACCAGTTCCTGCGCACCGGCCAGCATGTCGCGCGCGCCGCGGACGAGCGGCTCGAGGTGTACCGGGTGATGGAGGCGGGCGGCCCGGAGGTCAAGGCCGCCGCCCAGGTCGCGCTGAACGGTCCGGCGTCGTACCTGACGTACTTCCTCACCACCTCGCGTTACCAGGCGCAGCAGCGTGACCTCGAGCAGGCCGCGCACGTCGCCACGGTCCGCAAGCTCCTCGCCGAGGCGCAGAGATACGCGCAGACCGCGCTGGAGGACGCCGACCGCGCGCTCGAGGCCGCGAAGCGGGCGCAGGGCTACGCCGACGAGGCGAACGCCGCCAAGGCCCGGGCCGACGCCGCGGCCCGCGCCGCCGTCGACGCCGCCAACCGGGCCGCCGCGTCCGCCCAGGACGCGCAGCAGTCCGCCAACCAGGCGGCGCAGAGCGCGGTGACCGCGCGCAACGCCGCCAACTCGGCGCAGAACAGCGCCAACCAGGCCGCCCGATCGGCGGCCACCGCCTCCGCCGCCGCCAAGCGGGCCCAGGCCGACGCGGCGGCGGCCTTCCAGGCGAAGGCCCAGGCTCGGCACTACGCCGACGCGGCCGGCAAGGACGCCGCCGCGGCGGACGCGGCCGCCAAGCAGGCCGCGGCCATCTACGACCAGCGGCTCAAGGAGCTGGAGGAGGACCGGCGCAGCACCGAGGAGGGCAGCGGCCCCGGCGGCGAGGGCACCGCGAACGATCACCACAAGCGGTGGGAGTGCCTGTCGCTGAACATGGACGCCGTGTCCGCGGAGTGCCTGTCGGTCTACAAGGACTTCGCCAGCGCCGCGATGGATCCGGCCAAGTGCGCGGTCCCGGCCAACGCCAACAGCCCCGGCTGCCTGATGGTCCGCGACCTGAGCTCGTTCGTCCAGGAGAACCCGGACGTGCTGCTCGACGCCCTGCAGCTGGCGCTGATGGGCTGCGGGCTCATCCCGGGGGCCGGCGAGGTCTGCGACGGCATCGACGCAGCGGTGTCGTTCGCCCGCGGTGACGTGGTGGGCGGCATCCTGTCGCTGGGCGCGATGATCCCGGTCGCGGGCTGGCTCGCCAGCGGTCTCAAGGGGTTCAAGAACTCCGACAAGTTCCGCAACATTATCGAGATCATCAACAAGATCCGCCGGACCTGCAACAGCTTCCTGCCCGGCACGCGTGTCCTGCTCGGCAACGGCCGCAGCAAGGACATCGAGGACGTCCGGGCCGGTGACCGGGTCGTCGCGACCGATCCGCTCACCGGGGTCACGGCGGCCAAGGCGGTCACCGCGCTGATCGCCGGCGTGGGGGTGAAGCAGCTCGTCACCCTGCGCATCGACGACGACAACGACGGCCGTACCCCGCCGGCGGTCGTCACCGCCACAGCGGGTCACCCGTTCTGGGCGCCGGCCCTGAAGGCGTGGGTGCCGGCCGCGTCGCTCGCCGCCGGGGTGCCGGTGCGGACCACCGGCGGGGCGACGGCGACCGTCACCTCGGTCTCCGTGCGCAGCATGATCGCGCGCGTCCACAACCTCGAAGTCGCCGACCTCCACTCCTACTACGTGGTCGCCGGCAAGACGACCGTCCTGGTCCACAACGGCTGCGGTCCGAACGCCGCCTCCCGGCCCGGACAGATCGCGAGCCACTTCGGCTACACGACCAAGCAGGTCAAGGACGCGATCCACGCGGTCAAGCGCAAGGGACTGCCGCGCGACGGAGCGCAACGGAACCCCGATGTCATCGTCGACCTCGATAGTGGTGAGGTATACGTCAAGATGCCGGACGGGAGCCCGAGTGAGGACTCGATCGGCAACATCCTCGAGGAGCTTCCGGAGCAGGATTGAGCGAGGACTCGTGGGCGGTCGTCTCCGTGCGGATCGGCAGTGTCGGCCTGACGGCCCAGGAGATCGAGC
>NZ_JBFAZH010001096.1:0-2581 GCF_040681735.1 Actinoplanes sp. NPDC051633
GGTGATCCGGGCCCCGAGACCGTCCTGCAGCCCGCCGAAATACTCGGCGACGACCGCGGCGATCACGGCCAGCGACGACGCCTGCCGCAGGCCGGTGAAGACGAAGGGCAGCGCGCCGGGCAGGCGCACCTTGCGGGCGAAGGTCCAGGTGGAGGCCGCGTAGCTGGTCATCAGCTCGCGGTGCACCGGGTCGACCTCGCGCAGCCCGCGCAGGGTGTTGATGAAGACCGGGAAGAACACGATGATCGCGGTCACGATGCGGCGCGGGACGCTGCTGGTGGACTCGAACATGTTGTTGAGGATCGGGGCCAGCGCGATGATCGGCAGCGCGTTCAGCACCGCGGCGATCGGCACGCTGACCTCGCTGAGCGTCCGGGACCGGCTGGAGACGAGCGCGGCCAGGACCCCGAGCACCGCGCCGCCGGCCAGGCCGATCAGCGCGTTCAGGCCGCTGGCCAGCGCGGCGTCCCAGACGTTGCCGCGTTGCAGCATCAGCTCGCGCCAGATGGCGGAGGGCGCGGGCAGGATGAACGGCGCGATCCGGCCCAGCGAAACGGTGAGCTCCCAGGCGAGGATCGCGAGCACCCCGACGACGATGGGCGGCAGGACCTTCCTCATCCGCGTAGCGCCTTGCGCACCGCGGTGATCGCGTCGAAGTACGCCGGGGACTGCCGGACCGCCTCGTCGCGGGCCGGCAGGTCGACGTCGATCGCAGCGGTGATCCGGCCCGGCCGCGGCGACATCACCACCACCTTGCGGGAGAGGAAGACCGCTTCGGAGATCGAGTGGGTGACGAACACGACCGCGGCGCCGGTCTGCGCGCAGATCCCGAGCAGCTCGGTCTGCAGCCGCTCGCGGGTCATCTCGTCGAGCGCGCCGAACGGCTCGTCCATCAACAGCAGTGGCGGCGACACGGCGAGCGCCCGGGCGATCGCCACCCGCTGTTGCATGCCGCCGGACAGCTGCGCCGGGTAGTGCCCGGTGAAGTCGCCGAGCCCGACCAGGTCGAGCATCTCCTTGGCGCGGGCCCGCCGTTGCGGACGCGACATGCCGCGCAGTTCCAGCGGCAGCTCGACGTTGCGCAGCACGGTCCGCCACTCGAAGAGGCCGGACTGCTGGAACGCGATGCCGTACTCCTGCTTGCGCCGCGCCTCCCCGGCCGGCATCCCGGCCACGGTCACCGAGCCCGTCGTCGGCGCCAGCAGGTCGGCGATCAGGCGCAGCAAGGTGCTCTTGCCGCACCCGGACGGGCCGATCAGCGAGACGAACTCGCCGTCGCCCACGGTCAGGTCCACCTCGGAGAGCGCGACGACCTCGTCGGCCCGGCCCTGGTTGAAGACCTTGGTCACGTTCTCCACGAACACAGCCGTCATAGCGTCACCACCTCCACACGCCGGCGGTGCCGCATCAGCGGCAGTTCCAGGAGCGACACCAGGCCGGCGACGATCAGGCCGAGGACGGCCGCGCCCAGCATCGCGGTGTAGACCTTCGCGGGGTCGGAGGTGGCCTCGCGCGAGTACTCGATGATGAGCCGGCCGATGCCGCCGCGCGTACCCGTCGAGATCTCCCCCACCACCGCGCCCACGACGGCGGCCGCGCCCGCCAGGCGCAGCGCCGGGAACAGGTAGGGCAGCGACGCCGGCAGGCGGAGCTTGACCAGCGTGCGCCACCAGCCGGCGGCGTAGCTGCGCATCAGCTCGGCGCCGGCCGCGGACGGCGACTGCAGACCCCGCAGCATGCCGACCGCGACCGGGAAGAAGGCCAGGTACGCGGCGATCAGCGCGACCGTCATCCAGGGCGGCATGATCGTGCCGCTCCACCCGGCGATCAGCGGCGCGAGCGCGACGAGCGGCACGGTCTGGGAGAGGATCACGTACGGCAGCAGGCCGCGCTCGACCAGCCGGAACCGCTGCATCGCGATCGCGAGCAGCAGCCCGATGACCGCCCCGGCGAGGAACCCGGCCGCCGTGATGCCGAGCGTGAAGAAGCACGCCGACAGCACCACGAGCCAGATCGCCCGCCCGCCGGTCAGCTCGGGATCGCCGAGCCGGGAGAGCACGGTCCACAGGTGCGGCATGGACAGGTCGTCGGCACGTGGCAGCACCCGCACGCCGAACAGGACCGTCCCCTCCGGGTTGCCGACGGCCTTGTAGCCCTCCCAGAGCACGACGAACACGACGATGCTCAGGACGAAGAAGACCGCTCTTCTCACTGGAACGCCGGAATCACGGAAGAACCGTAGGCCGCCAGCGTCGACTCCTTCGCGTCGTGCTGCAGATAGACCGCGAACTGGTCGACACCGAGCTCGCGCAGATCGGACAGCTTCTTGATGTGATCCTCGACGGGCCCGAGCACGCAGAACCGATCCACGACCTCGTCCGGCACGAACGTGGTGTGCGTGTTGCCGGCCCGGCCGTGCTCGCTGTAGTCGTAGCCCTCGCGGGCCTTGATGTACTCCGTCAACGCCGACGGGACGGCGCCGCCCGACCCGTAACGGGCCACGATGTCGGCGACGTGGTTGCCGACCATCCCGCCGAACCACCGGGTCTGGTCGCGCTGGTGCGCCAGGTCGTCGCCGACG
>NZ_JBFAZH010001097.1:0-2574 GCF_040681735.1 Actinoplanes sp. NPDC051633
CGCGGCGGACGTCCACGCCGCGCGCGCGGGTACGGTCGGCGAGGCCGGTCCGGGCGCCGTTCTTCAGCACGACGATGTAGCGGTCCTTGATCACCTCGGCGCCGGACGGCACGGCCAGAAGTTGCGCCTGCTTGCCGGCCGGGACGCCCTGCATCGTGGCGCCGCTCATCAATAATCCGATCAGGACGAACGCGGCCGGGCCGCACCGTCGCGGAATCCTCATCCTCTTCCTCCCACGTGATCGGGCATTGCATCGGGAGTTCCGTTCCGCCACATGGTGCGGCGACCCACCCGGCCGGCACCGGTGAGCACCTCGATGCTGAGGGGTCTGCGCGTATGTATACGACTCGCTCACCCTGCATGGAACGAGGCGCGGTAATTCCTTGCCCAACTGCGCAGCCGGCCCCAAGGGGGCGAGGATGCCCGACTGCACCCGCGGCGGCCGCGCCGGTCGCCAAACCAGCGGATTGCCGGCACCCATGACGGTGCCCGCTACCCGCGTGCTGCCGTACCGTCACGGGCGTGATCGAACGTCCACCGGCAGACCTGGCCACCATCCGCCGACTCGCCGCCGAGGTCGATACGACTGCTCTGTGCGATGCGGTCGCTGACCTTCGCGTCATGTCGCCGGCCCTGCGCTGCCGATCGGCCAACCCGATGCTGTGCGGGCCGGCGCTGACGGTGCGCTGCCGCGACGACTTCTTCGGCGTCATCCAGGCGATCGAGCAGAGCAGCGCCGGGGACGTGCTGGTGGTCGACGGCGGCGGACGCGAGACCGCGTTGGCGGGCGAGTTGTTCGCCCGCGTAGCGCTGGCCAAGGGACTGGCCGGGATCATCGTCGACGGCGGATACCGCGACATGCGCTTCATAGCCCAGTGCCGACTACCGGTGTACAGCCGGCACGTGACTCCCCGGGCCGGCACGACCACACGCCTGGCCGCCCCGGCGGAGACGGTCAGCTGTGGTGGCGTGCCGGTCCATCCCGGCGACATCGTGATCGCCGACCACGACGGCATCGTGGTACTCGACCCCAGCCGGGCCGTCGACCAGCTCACCGCCGCGGCCGAGGTGATGACCGCCGAGGCGCGGGTCGTCGAGCGACTCACCGCCGGAACAAGCCTCGCCGACTGTCTGAACGTCACCGAGCACGCCGACCGGCTAGCCCGCGGCGAACCCTCAAAGCTGCGGTTCACCGTCTGACGACGGCTACTCAATCAAAGATCTCCAGGCACGGCCGTGGAACTCATGATCCAAGATGGGCCACGCATGACAACGGTGACCAGACGAGGGCGGAAACCCGGCCCGGGGGCGGACCCCGGACGGTCGTCGAGCGGCCGGCTTGCGTGGACGCATGATTGGCCTATGCATTCTCGTGCCGAGACGAGTGCACTCGCTGGCTGAGATACTGGCGCAGTGCCGTATGACCCCACCAATTACCTCGGCTCAGCGACCCACTACCGCCGCGGCCGCCCCGCGTACTCACCTGAACTTGAATCCGTCCTGTCGCAGGAGGCGGATCTGGATGGCAACGGCCGGCTCCTGGATGTTGGCTGCGGCCCCGGCATTCTTACGCTCCGCCTTGCTCACCTGTTCGAGCAGGCAGTCGGACTGGATCCTGATGCCGACATGCTCGCCGAAGGGCGCCGCGCGGCCGAGGAGAACAGCATCAGAAACATCCGATGGGTCCAAGGTCTGGCCGAGGAATTACCTGCGGTCGCGCCAGGGCCCTTCCGGATGGTCACGTTCGGCCAGTCGTTCCAGTGGACCGACGAGCGGGCAGTGGCCGAAGCCGTCTACGACATGCTGACGCCTGGGGGCGCGCTGGCGCTGGTCGTCCACACTGCGGCCGGACGGACCCGGCCGACAGGCCCGGGCCTGCCTGCGATCCCGCACGAGGAGATCACGGCGCTGGTGCGGAAATACCTCGGATCTACCCGGCGGGCAGGTCAGCGCGTCGTCCCGCAGCGGACACATCGCTTCGAGGATGTGCTGGCCCAGACCCGCTTCGGTGTTCCGCAGCAGTTCTTCCTCCCAGGCATTCCCGACCTCATCAGAGACAGCGAGAGCGTGCTATCCGGCTACCTGTCCCTGTCCTCTTCGGCGCCGCACCTGTTCGGTGATCGTCTTGACGATTTCGCCGCAGACGTGCGGGCGTTACTGGCGAACCGTTCCGCCGACGGGATTTTCTGGGACTGGCCAGGCGACACCGAGGTACTGCTAGCCCGCAAGCCTGACTGACCTGCGAGGTCCAGATCGGAACCGGATCTGCCGTTTCCGTGAGCGGCGTTGTCGCCTCCAGCTTTCCATGCGGCCGACGCTTGCGCGGCGATGTCGTGCGCGTCGTCGTCGCCCTCCCGAGGCGGTGTCTTGGGCCGCCGTTCTGAGCACTGCATGGCCGTCATGAGGCCCTCGACCGTCGCCGGGTTGTTGGGTACGTTGGGTACTCGGGCGCCAGACCTGGACGGGCGGGATGCGGCAGATCCCCATTGTGGCGGACGGGCTGCTGCTGGGAACCGCGACATCCGGGGCGGCCGGCTTGGCCGTGGGCTCGCCGGCCTGGTTCACCTGGCTGGC
>NZ_JBFAZH010001098.1:0-2573 GCF_040681735.1 Actinoplanes sp. NPDC051633
CGGGCGGGTGCTGCTGGTGACCAGCCGCGGGCGGGCGTTCAAGGTGGACGTGCTGCCGCTGCCGGTGCTGCCCGAGCAGTCCGGCACGGTGTCGATCCGCGGCGGCATGTCGGTCTCCGAGCTGATCCCGCTGGAAAAGGGTGAGCGCGTGGTCGGCCTCGCGCCGCTCGGCGCCTCCGGGTCGCCGGGCCTGGCGATGGGCACGCGGCAGGGCGTGGTGAAGGTGTGCTCGCCCGAGTGGCCGGTGCGGTCCGACGAGTTCGAGCTGATCTCGCTCAAGGACGGCGACGAGGTGCTGCAGGCGACCTGGCTGGCCGACGGCGCGGAGTCGCTGGCCTTCGTCACGTCCGACGCGTCGTTGCTGCGCTTCCCGGCCAAGCTGGTCCGCCCCCAGGGCTTGAAGGGCGGCGGGATGGCGGGCGTCAACCTGGCGGCCGGCGCGGAGGCGCTGACCTTCAACGTCGTCAACACCGCGGACAGCGAGCACGGCGAGCCGATGGTGGTGACGTCGACCGGCACGCAGGTGAAGGTGACGCCCCTGAAGGTCTACCCGGCGAAGGGCCGGGCGACCGGCGGGGTGCGGGCGCAGCGCTTCCTCAAGGGCGAGACCAGGCTGACGGTCGCCTGGGTCGGCCCGCGGCCGGTCGGCGCCGGCACCAACGGCGACCCGATCGAGCTGCCGTCGCCGGACTCGCGGCGCGACGGCTCGGGCGAGGCGGTCCTGTTGGGCCCGCAGATCGTCGGCCACCAGATCGAGCGCGGATGACGGATCGGCTCGCCGCCCTCTACGCGGCCTTCAACGAGCGCGACGTGCCGGCGGTGCTGGCGGCCTTGTCGCCGGAGGTCGTGTGGCCGAACGGCTGGGAGGGCGGCACGGTCCACGGCCACGACGAGGTCGCCGCCTACTGGCGGCGGCAGTGGGCGGAGATCGAGCCGACGGTCGTGCCGACGGCCTTCGCCACCGAGCCGGACGGCCGGGTGGCGGTGACCGTGCACCAGGTGGTGCGGGACAAGGCCGGCTCCCTGCTGGCGGATCAGACCGTCACGCACGTCTACCGCTTCGAGGGCGACCTGATCGCCGAGATGGAGATCAGGGACTCCTGAACGCGGTGGGCCGGCGGATCACATGCACCTCGCGCAGGTGGGCGCCGGCTTCGTCGGTGATCGTCGTGAGCGGGGTCGCGCCCAGCTTGGCGGCGACGCGCGCCGACGGAGTGTTGTCTCGATGGAACAGCACGTAGATCTCCGGAAGTCCCAGCGTCGTGAAGCCGTACGCGAGAACGGCGCGGGCGGCCTCGGTCGCGTAGCCCTTGCCCCACTCGCCGGGGTCCAGACGCCAGCCGATCTGCACGCCGTCGGGCGCCGGCGGGAAGGACTCGGTGGTCTCCAACGAGACCCAGCCGACCGGGCGGCCGGTCGCCTTGGGCCGGATCGCCCACGCGCCGAAGGGGTGCCGGGTCCAGGCGTCGATGTGGAAGCGCAGGTATTGCTCCGCTTCGGCGCGGGTGAGTCCGCGATCCAGCTGGAAGGCGAGCGACTCCGCCTTGGCGAAGATGCGCGCGTAGTCGTCCAGGTCGTCGAGCGCCCACGGCCTGAGCCGCAGCCGCGAGGTTTCGAGCTTCATGATCACCACCATGCCGGGCGCCCCGCCACCTCCCCCACCCCGGCACTGGGTGGGCTCAACGTAGGGGTCGGGTACGACATCTTTCCGCGGTTGTCCCCAGCCGGTCGAGCCGCCCTGGGTGCAGCCGCGTCACCAGAGCGGACGGAGCCGGCCCGGAGCCGCCATGCGGGAGAGGTCGGCTCGCAGGGCCGCCAGCCGGCGCGGGCCCAGCGCCTCGGCCCAGGGGCGCAGGACCTCCTCGGCTGCCTCGTCGGCCGCCCGGGTGCACGCCCAGCCCTTCTCGGTGAGGACCACCAGCCGGGCCCTGGCGTCGGACGGGTGCGGCCGCCGCTCGACGTAGGACTTGGCCGCCAGGTCGTCCACCATCTGGCTGGCCGCCTGCTTGGTGATGTCGAGGTGGCGGGCGAGGTCGACCACCGTGGCGTGGCCGGAGGAGAGCAGCGCGAAGGCGAAGCCGTGGGCCGGGCGCAGATCGGTGAAGCCGCGGGCGCGTACCCCGGCATCGATCCCGTCGACCAGCGCGCGCGCCGCGCCGAGCAGGAGCACCGGAAGGTCCGCCAGATCACTGGACACGGAAAGAGTTTGACACAGAGGTCAAGCTGCTTGACCATATAGTCAATCTACTTGACCACTTACGGAGGACCGCAATGCCCGTGATCCGGGAGCAGGACGCCGTGCGGCATCACCTGCACGGTTCGGTGTTTCACTCGTTCGCGGCGCCCGCGTCGGGCAGTCGTGAGCTCTGCGCGTGGCGGCTCGAGGTCGCGCCCCACACCGCCGGGGCCGCCCACCGGGTCAGCAAGGAAGAGGTGTTCCTGCTGCTGACCGGGAGCCTCGACGTGACCCTCGACGGGACGACGTCGACGATCGAGCCGGGGGTGGCGGCGTTGGTGCCGGCGGGCGCCGAGGTGCGGGTCGACAACGTCGACGCGGACCCGGCGACGATGTG
>NZ_JBFAZH010001099.1:0-2573 GCF_040681735.1 Actinoplanes sp. NPDC051633
AGCGGGTCCAGCCAGGCCGGGCCGACCTCGGCCGGGTAGCCGGTGACGATCAGGGTCGCCGCGTAGCCGTCGCCGATCCGCAGGTACCGGGGTGTGTTCTCGATCGCGGCCGGGCCGACAACGGCGGCAACGGAGTCGGCGGCCGTTGAGACAGCAGTAGCGGAGTCGGCAGGCCGTGCCGCAGCGGTGCGTAGGGCCGCCCGGCGGGATGGCAGTCTCATGGTCAGTCTCCGGCGGTGATGGCCGCGCCGGGCGGGGCGCCGGGCCGGCTGGCGTCGGACGGCGTGTAGGGGTCGGTGGCGCAGGCCAGGACCGCGGTGTCCCGCGCGCCGTCCAGGACGGCGGTCTGCGCGCCCAGGGCGGCCAGCGCGGCGGCGGCGTGCTCGGCGCGGCGCAGCACGTCGGTGCCGCGGCCCTTCTCGCCGGTGGCGGTGACCGCCACGGTGACGGTGCGCCACAGCGGGTCGCGGCGGGCCGCGAGCCCGACCAGGAAGGCGGCGTAGTCACGGGCCGCGCCGGCCAGGGCCGGGTTGCTGATGCCGCCGGCGCCCTCGGCGATGCGGGCGGCGTGACCGGACAGGTCGACGCGCTGCGCGGACACGACGATCTGCACGGGCCCGGACAGGGCGTTGAGCCAGCGGGCGAAGCCTGCGATCAGGGCGGCCTGCTCGCCGCCGGTGCGCAGCGCGATGTTGACGGTGGTGCAGGCGACCAGCGCGACGGCGTGCGCTCCGGTGTCGATGACGCCGGCGTCGGTGATCGCGTCGGCGGGTAGCCGCAGCGCCGGCACCGCCGGGACCGCCGTGCCGGTGTCCGGCGCCCAGGCCGGCGGCGCTACCGGGTGACCGGATGTCCGGGGCACGAGGCGCTTCGGGCCGCGGGTGTGCCGCAGCGCGGCCAGCAGCCAGGCGTCCATCGGCAGCCCGTCGCGGCGGCCCAGCGCCAGCACGATCGCCGCCCCGGCCAGCGGGGTGAGGATGACGATGAGCACGAACGGCGGCAGCAGCGGGCCGAGAGTGCGGGCGATGCCGTAGCCGATGACACCGGCCACGGCCAGCACCGCGAGCTGCCGGGCGGTGAGCCCGTAGACGATCTTGTCGGGAGTGTCGACGTCGGCGGGAATCCGGGCGCGC
Source organism: Actinoplanes sp. NPDC051633 (assembly GCF_040681735.1). Lineage (NCBI taxonomy): Bacteria > Bacillati > Actinomycetota > Actinomycetes > Micromonosporales > Micromonosporaceae > Actinoplanes > Actinoplanes sp. NPDC051633. The sequence goes on from NZ_JBFAZH010001099.1 coordinate 1,134, forward strand.
GGGGTGGTGTCGTCGTCAGGCCGCACAGCACTGCCCCCGGCCCGTCCGGTCGGTGACGCATCGGCCGCGCGGTGCCGTCAGAGGCACAGCGTCGACGGTTGATTTCTCAGCGGCTGAATTCGGAGCCGCTGGGTTCTGGTCGTGGCACGTCATGCCGGTTCCTCTCGTGGGATGTGGTGCCGATTGCTCGCCACCGTGCGGTCAGCGCAGACCACTTGGCCCAGGGCCGACCGCGGGTTCCCGGTGCCGGTCAGGGATGAGTTCTGCGGCGCAGCCGCCGGGTGACCTGCTGGACCAGCACGACGCGCAGCATCATCGCCAGCGGGTTCGGCTTCGACTGGATGACGATGCTGCGCATCAGTCCGGGGATCCTGGTGACGCCCCACAACAGACACACCACGATCAGCAGGTTCAGCACCGCGCCGGTGTTGTCGGGCAGTCCCAGGACGGGCAGGTTCGCCCGCGGGTCGAGGAAGATCCGCAGTGTCAGGTGCAGGGCGACGGCCTGCAGGACGACCGTGCCCAAGGTGCCCAGCAGGGTGCGCCACCACAGCTTCGCCGCGCTCTCGGTTTGCGCCGTCGCGTGCAGCGCGACCGCGATGGGTGCGACGCCGACCGTGACGATCAGCAGTCCCACCCGGACGATCCACTGCACGATCAGCACACCGGCCAGGACCGCGATGAGCAGGCCGATCACCAGCAGCAGGAACCCGACCGGGTTGGTGAGGCTGTCGCCGCTCAGCGCCGCGGCGATGACGGCCCGCAGCTGCTGCATCGAGCCCGGCGACGTGATGTCCTGGCCGGTCAGCGCCGCGGTGACGGCGTTGGCCAGCTGGATCGCCGTTGAACAGATCGGCAGGGCGAAGTTCGCCGCGATCAGCCCGATGACCAGCCGCGGGATCAGTTCACCCGGCCCCACCTGGGACTGGAGAGTGTCGCGGCCCATCACTAGCACGCCGGTCCACAGGAACGCCAGCAGGTAGCACGTGTTCACCACGTCCAGCGAGGTGCTCGCGAAGGCGGTGACTTGCGGGAGCCGGGTGACGTCGGGCGTCACGAAGACGGTGGCCGTCAGCAGTCCCCACAACGCGTCGAGCGCGGCGAGGACGGTCTCGGCGAGCCAGGTGACGATCCGGTCGATAAGCTGGTCGACCAGCCAGTCGTCCACCTCAACCGCCGATCCAGCCTCGGACGATCGCCAGCAGGATCGGCGCCAGGATCGCCAGTGCGTAGCCGAGCAGGGCGTTTTTGAAGGCCGAGTTCGCCTTCTCGATCTCGGCCGGGTCACCGCCGGCGGCCAGCCGGCGCAGACCGCCGATGGTCAAAAACAGCGTCGCCACACCGACCAGGAGCCCCACGATCCACGTCGTGATGTTCGAGATCACAACCGGCAGCGAGTTGGCGGCAAGCAGCTGCGGGGCGGCAGACGCGGCCGCGGTC
>NZ_JBFAZH010001100.1:0-2571 GCF_040681735.1 Actinoplanes sp. NPDC051633
CCAGCCGGTCGATCGCCGCGGGCACCCGCCAGTCGTCGCGGCGCAGCGCGGCCAGCTCGGCGGCCGGCGCCACCAGCAGATCCGGGGCGCCGTCGTCGAGTGCTCGCACGAACACCGCCCATGCCGCGTCCCACCTGGACGGTGACGGCCGGGATCGGACCGCCGAGACCACCCCCTCGAGCGCGGCCTGCCGCAGATCGCCGCGCCCGGGCAACACCGCACCGGCCGGATCCGCCAGCAGCGCCTCGGGATCGGGCAGGTCCATGCGGTCCATGGCGGCCAGCAACTCCAGGCCCGGGCCGTCGCCGACCGCACCGCGCACCAGCATGGCGAGCACGTCACGCGATGTGCCCGCGGCGGTGGCAAAGGCGACGAGACGCACGGTCATGTCCCAGCTGCGGGGCGAGGGCCAGGGCCCACCGCGGCGGGCCTCACCACCGGGGAGGCGGTGCACGAGGGCGGGCCGCGCGGTGAGCAGCTCGCAGACCGCGCGCCGGGCGAAGGCCACCGCGTGCGGGAGCCGGTCCGGGTCGAGGGCGGGCAGGGCGGCGCGGGGCCAGGTGCCCGCGAGCCCGCGCACCACGACGTCGGGGTCGAACGTCCACTGCAGATGGACGAAACGGTTGGCCAGCGGTGCGCTGAGCTCCCAGCCGTCGGCGGCCGACGATCGGGGGTTGGCGGCCGCGACGATGCGTACGCCGGGCGGCAGCCGGAGCGCGCCGACCCGCCGCTCGAGCACCAGCCGCAGCAACGCGGCCTGCACGGCGGGCGGCGCCGTGGACAATTCGTCGAGGAAGAGCAGGCCACGGCCGGCCCGGGTGAGGCGGACGGCCCAGTCGGGCGGGGCCATCGGCACGCCCTGGCGCGCCGGATCGTCGCCGACGACCGGCAGGCCGGCGAAGTCCGAGGGCTCGTGCACGCTGGCGATCACGGTGGTCAGCGGCAGGTCGAGCGAGTCGGCGAGGTGACCGATAGCCGCGGTCTTGCCGATCCCCGGCTCGCCCCACAGCAGCACCGGCAGGTCGGCCTGCACGGCCAGAGCCAGGGCGTCGAGCTGTGGGTCGGGGCGCTCTTCGGTGTCGGTGTCGGACAGCAGATCGAGAAGTCGGGCGGCAACGGGCACAGTCATGGTCATCACCTTGGGTTTCGAGGAGGGTCAGCGGGTGCGGGCGTGGCGCGGGTGGCCACGCAGGACGGCGCGGCGCGGCCCGAGGGGGCAGCGGCCGGCCAGGCCGGCGCGGAACATGCCGTGGTCGACGCGCCGCTCGGCGGCCGCCGTCAGCTCGTCGAGCAGGGGGCCGTCGCGCAGCAGAGCGTCCGGTCCGATCAGCCGCTCGACGGCGGCCAGGGCACCGGCGGTGTCGCCGTGGTCCAGCCGCGCGCGGATCGCGGGCAGCGTGTCGGGCCGGCGGACGACGTGGTCGATCGCCCGCAGGCACGGCATCGGCGGGCCCCCCAGCGTCTGCAGGAGCGTCTCGCGCCGGATCTCGTCCGGGTCGTGGTCGAGCGGGACGAGCCCGCCGTCGACCAGTGCGATTCGATGCCGGGCGCCGTGGCAGTCGACGATCATCGCACCGGCCGGAGCGCCGGACGAGACGCCGGATGAAACGCCGGACGACGAGCCGGGCGTCAGGGCCGCCGCCACCAGTGGGTGCAGCCCGCCCGCGTCGATCAGGCCGGCCCGGAGCAGCTCCACGTCCGGTGGCAGCCACGTCGCGGCGTAGGGCAGGACGGCCGCCTGCGCCGGGAAGCCTTCGCTCACCGTGCGGGCGGCGACGTCCAGCAGGAGGCGGCGCCGGCCGGCACGTACCCGGACCCTCGATCGGCCGCGTCCCTCCGCGCGCAACAGGACCTCGGCCTCGGCCAGCCACCGCTCGTGGTCCGGCCGGTCGGTCATGCCCGGCCGGTCGGCCAGCTCCGGGGCGCGGCGCACGTCCCACAGGTGGCGATGCAGGTCGAGGCGGTAGCGGCGGTCGGACGTGCGGGCCAGCGCGAGGCTGATCCGCTGGCCGGCCCCCGCCCAGCCCGGCGGCGTGCGGGCCACCAGCTGCCACCCGCCCGGATATCGCGCCAGGGCGGCGGTCAGGCCCGGCCGGAGCAGGCCGTCCGGCGGGATCCTCGGCAGATGCCAGCGCAACAGATCCGGCGCCAGGTGACGCAGATCGTCCCGGAGATCCACCGCCAGGTCACGGGGGGTCGCGGAGAGATCGAGATCGACGTCGAAACGGGCGGCGGCGCACGCCCCGGCCCAATCACCGGCCTCGCGGCGGGCAGTGGCCTTGTCGATCATCGAGGGCGGCACGGCGAACTCCCGCACGCGTCGCCAGCACGGCAGTCGGTCGGCACTCGTCGTCCAGGAACGCATCAGCGCTCACCTGTGACGATCGAGACCTCCGATCCTTGCGAGTAGGTACGCATCGCGGAAGATCATATTACGGCGAGTGGTTCCACACCAGGATGAGATACGAGCCGAAGCAGGCGGACACCACCGTCAGGACGGTCAGCACCACGCCGGCGACCGGCCGCCGGGTCTTGCCCAGCGCGGCCGCGATCGGCAGCAGCAGCGTGAAG
>NZ_JBFAZH010001101.1:0-2570 GCF_040681735.1 Actinoplanes sp. NPDC051633
CTCGGTGTTCGACAGCCCGCGCGCGATCAGCCGCAGCACGTCGCGTTCCCGCTCGGTCAGCGCGGCCAGCTGCCGGGGGAGCGCCACCGGCTGGGCCGGCTCGGCGAACCGCTCGATCAGCCGCTGGGTGATCGACGGCTCGATCAGCGAGTCGCCGGTGGCGGCCGCGCGGACCGCCGCGATCAGCCGGGACGTGGGCGCGTCCTTGAGCAGGAAGCCGGCCGCGCCCGCGCGCAGGGCCCGGTACACGTACTCGTTGGAGTCGAAGGTCGTGAGCACCACGATCGTGGGCGCGCCGGGATGCCGGAGGATCTCCTCGGCCGCGGACAGGCCGTCGAGCTCGGGCATGCGGATGTCCATCAGGATCACGTCCGGCCGGGCCAGCTGCGCCTGCCGGACCGCCTCGGCGCCGGTCTGCGCCTCGGCGACCACCTCCATGTCGCCCTCGGCCTCCAGGATCACCCGGAAGCCACTGCGGACGAGGGTCTGATCGTCCGCCACCAGCACCCGGATCTTCTCCGTCACGCCCGCGATTGTGTCATCCCCGAGGATGACGCCCGCGCAGAACATCGTCCTGTGGCCGGACGAGGGCCACGCCCGCCGGTACCTAGCGTGAGCTGCATCGACTTACCAGAGGGGAAACGACGATGAAAGCCTTCAAGACTTCCGACTGGATCCTGGCCGCGCTGATGACCGTGGCCGGGGCGTTCCTGATGCTGGAGAACATCCTGGCCGGGCCGGACGCCGAGCTGGCGCACCCGCTGTCCACCCAGACCTGGCTGATGCTGCCGGCGTTCGTGCTGGTCACCGTGCCGATTCTGTGGCGCCGCCGCAACGTGCTCGGCGCCACCGCGGTCACCGTCGGCATGATGGGGCTGCACGTGCTGGCGTTCGACTGGGTCACCCGCTGCGGCGTCGGGCTGCCGCTGGCCTTCGCCCTGGGGTACGCGATCGCCCGGTACGCCGGATCCGTGCGCTACCAGCTCGCCGGTCTCGCCGGTGTCGCCCTGTTGCTGATCGTGACCCTCGTCCGGGACTCCTCAGCCGGCTTCGAGGCGCTGGTCATCGCGATTCCCGGGGTGATTCTCTTCTACGGGGCCGGTCTGCTGGTCCAGACTCTGGTGAGCAGGAAGAGCGCGCCCGCCGTCGAGCGCATCGCGGCCTGAGACCGGCCGCCTGAGCGAGGGGCAGGGACATGAGCGGGATCAAGGGGCGGGACTGGCTCCTCGCCGGTGGGCTCACCGCGCTGGGCGCGTTGCTGATGCTGATGAACATCCTGGACACCGGCACCGATCCCGGCGAGGACATGGCGCACGCGGTCACCTCGCGCTCGTGGTGGATGCTCCCGGTGTTCGCGGCGGCGACGATCCCGGTGCTGTGGTGGCGGCGCAGCGCCCTCGCCGTCACCGGGATCTCCCTCGGCGCGATGGTGCTGCACGACCTGCTCTTCGGCTGGGTCACCCGGTGCGGCGCCGCCCTCCCGCTCGCCTTCGTCCTCGCCTTCCTCGGCGCTCTCGCCTACGACCGGGCCAAGGCGTGGCTGGCCGGCGGGCTCGCCGCCCTGCTGACCGTGGCGGCCGTGGTGGTCGACGCGTCCGCCGGCCCCGGCGCCGCGGTGCTCGGCGTGCCGGTCCTGCTGATCGTCTTCGCGATCGGCCGGGCCGCACGCCACCGCACCGGCCTGAACGAGCAGCTCAAGGCCCGCGACGAGGAGCTACGGCGGCTGCGCGACGAGCGGGCGGCGCTGAGCGTCGCGGACGACCGGGCCCGGCTCTCCCGCCAGCTCGACGGCCTGCTGGAGGAGCGGCTCGACCACCTGACCGCCGCGGCCGAGTCCGCCGACGGGCTGGCTCCGGCGCAGGCGCGGGCGCTGCTGGAGACGATCGAGTCGGGCGGCCGGCAGACCTTGGACGACATGCGCCAGATCGTCGGGCTGCTCCGCGGCGGTGAGGTCGATCTGGCGCCCGCGCCGACGGTCGCCCATCTCGACGCGTTGCTGGCGCGGCACCGGTCGGGCCGCGCGCGGCTGACCGTCACCGGGGACGCGCGGACGCTGCCGGCGACGGTGGAGCTGTCCGCGTACCGGATCGTGGAGTATCTGGTCTCCGCGCTCGCCGACCGGCCGGACTCCCCGGTCGAGGTGGCGATGCGGTTCGACGACGACGCGCTGGAGATCCGGGTGAACGGCTCGGTCAGCCGGGGCGCGGACCTCAAGGCGGCGGCGGCCCGGGCCCGGGAGCGCGCGAAGCTGCTCGGTGGCTCGATCGACCTGAAGGTCGCCCGTGGCCAGGCGAGGGCGGTGGCCCAGCTCCCGGTGCTCGGATGAGGATGGTGCTCGGATGAGGCTCCCGGCGCGGCTCGAGAAGGCGGGGATCGCGGCCGCGATCCTCGTCCTCGTGGCGTTGCCGACCGCGGTGCACGGCTGGCCGCGCACGCTCGCCGGGAACCTCTTCACGGCGATGCTGCTGGCCAGTGGCCAGAAGTCGGTATTGATCCCGATACGGTGGATCAGGGCGCTTTAACACATGCATATCAAGGTGATGTGTCAGGGATAGACCATCATATAAGAA
>NZ_JBFAZH010001102.1:0-2565 GCF_040681735.1 Actinoplanes sp. NPDC051633
ACTCAATCTATCAAAAGCTTTAGTTAAATGTTTTAAACTCTGTTCTAAAGTTTCACCGTCAATCGCATTTTTTGTTGAAAGTGTTAAAAACAACCAACGTGCTTTTGGTTTTTCCCGAGCGCCGGCTGGCGACCAGTGCCGGTGAGGGCGGACCGGCCTTCGTGCAGAACGCCATCCTCGGACCGCTGGAGGACAAGCGGTTCGCGACCGTCAACCGGATCGCCACCGCCATCGGCCGCACCGCGGCGAAGCCGGTCGGACTCGACGCTCTCGCCCCCTGCGCGTTGGCCGACTGATCCGCCGAGCTCGAGGGGGCGGTCGATGCCCGACCGCCCCCTCGAGTCATGTCGCTTTCTGAACGCACTGGTACGTTCGGGACATCATGCGAACGCCACCGGAGACCGATCGCCGCCGCGACGCCGAGCGCACCCGCGCCGACATTCTCGAGGTGGCCACCGAGGAGTTCGCGACACACGGCTACAGCGGTGCCCGGGTCGACGAGATCGCGGCCCGGACCCGCACCACGAAGCGGATGATCTACTACTACTTCGGCGGCAAGGAGCAGCTCTACCTCTCCGTGCTGGAGCGCGCGTACGCCGAGATCCGCGCCGCCGAGCGCGCCGTCGACGTGGACCACCTCGACCCGGTCTCCGCCATCCGGCGGATCGCCGAGGTCACCTTCGACCACCACGAGGCGCACCCGTGGTTCATCAAGCTGGTCGGCGCGGAGAACGCCCAGCAGGGCCGGCACATGAACGACGTGGCGGGCCTGGTCGACCTGAACAGCTCGGCGGTCGACATGCTCACCGGCGTGCTCGAGCGCGGCCGCGCGCAGGGCCTGTTCCGGGACGACGTCGACGCGCTCGACGTACACATGATGATCAGCGCGTTCTGCTTCTTCCGGGTGGCCAACCGGCACACCTTCGGCGCCATCTTCGGGCGTGACCTGCTCGACCCCGGCACCCGCGAGCACCACCGCACCATGGTCGCGGACATGGTCGCCGGCTACCTCTCGAGGCGCTGACGATGCGCCGCGCGATCGCCACCGTGTGCGTCTCGGGAACGCTGGACGACAAGATCACGGCGGCCGCGAAGGCCGGCTTCGACGGCGTCGAGCTCTTCGAGAACGACCTAGTGGTGTCACCGTGGTCACCGGCCGAGGTGCGTGCCCGCTGCGCCGACCGCGGCCTGACCATCGACCTCTACCAGCCGTTCCGCGACTTCGAAGCGGTGCCGGCCGATCTGCTGGCGGCGAATCTGGCCCGCGCCGAGCACAAGTTCGACGTGATGGCCGAGCTGGGCGCCGACACGATGCTGGTCTGCTCGTCGGTGTCGCCGGCCGCGATCGACGACGACGATCTGGCCGCCGAGCAGCTGGCGATGCTGGCAGCGCGGGCGCACGAGCGCGGGATGCGGATCGCCTACGAAGCCCTGGCCTGGGGTCGGCATGTGTCCACATGGGACCGCTCGTGGCGGATAGTGCGCGCCGCGGGCCATCCCGCGCTGGGGTTGTGCCTCGACTCGTTCCACGTGCTGTCGCGCGAGGTCCCGGTCGACGGGATCGAGGCGATCACGCCCGGCAAGGTCTTTTTCCTCCAACTAGCGGACGCCCCGTACCTCAGCATGGATGTCCTGCAATGGAGCCGGCACCATCGGCTCTTCCCGGGCCAGGGCGCCTTCGATCTGCCGGACTTCGTGCGTCGGGTGCTGGCCACCGGGTACGACGGGCCGCTGTCGCTGGAGGTCTTCAACGACGTCTTCCGGCAGTCGGATCCGGAGCGCACCGCGGTCGACGCGATGCGCTCGCTGATCGCGCTGGAAGGCGGACTGCCGCCGGCGCCGGCGCTGCGGGATCACGGATTCAGCGAGCTGGCGGTGGACGGCCGATCCGGCCCGGAGTTGCAGAAAGCGTTGCGCGGACTGGGTTTCGCCCACACCGGCCAGCACCGGTCCAAGCCGGTCGAGCTGTGGGAGCAGGGCCGCTGCCGGGTCATCCTGAACAGCGCCGTGACCCGCCCGCAGGAGCCGGGCACCGCCGCGCTCAGCGCCTTCGCCCTCACTTCCGAGGACCCACACCGGTCCGGGGTACGCGCGGCGGCGCTGCTCGCCCCGCCCCTGCCGCGCACGCGCGGCCCGCGCGAGGCGGACCTGGTGTCCATCAAGGCGCCCGACGGCGTTGAAGTGTTCTTCAACTTCTCGCTGGCCGACTTCCTCGACACCGGTGAGGACGCGAGCGGCGCGGGGCTGACCGGCATCGACCACTTGGGACTGGCCCAGCCGTTCGACCACTTCGACGAGGCCGGGTTGTTCTACGAGTCGGTGCTCGGGCTCGAGCGGGCGGCCACCGAGGAGTTCGCGGCTCCGTTCGGGGTGATGCGATCGCGCGCGTACGCCAATGACGGCCGCAGCGTCCGTCTCGCCCTGACCGTCGCCCTGCTCCGCCGGGGCGACTGGGCCCCGGCGGTGCCCGACCCGCAGCACATCGCCTTCTCCACGGCGGACATCTTCGCCACCGCGGCCGCGATGGCCGGCGCGACCCTGCCGGTGCCGGACAACTACTACGCC
>NZ_JBFAZH010001103.1:0-2564 GCF_040681735.1 Actinoplanes sp. NPDC051633
CAGGGCGGGCCCCCGTATCGCGGCCCGCATCCGACGCAGCCGTACCCGCAGCCGGGCTATCCGATCGTGCCGCCCCCGAAGTCCCGGGCCGTCCCGATCACCCTGCTGTCCGTCGCGGTCGTGCTCGTGCTCTGCGTCGGCGGCAGCGTGGCGGCCGTCCTGATCGCCCGCAACACGGCCAACTCGATCGGCTCGTCCGGCATCGGCGAGACGGCCTATCCCACCCAGACGCCCACCCGGACGCCCACCGGGACGCCCCCGTCGAAGATCACCGTGGTCGAGCCGGCGACGCTGGGCGGTCGTGCGCTGTCGTCCGACACCGAGTTCGACAAGATGACCGACGAGCTCGAGTCCACCCTCGAGGACATTCCCAAGGCGACCGATACGGTCGGCGCGGTGTACGGGACGGCCGCGAAGCGCAACGTCGTCGTGGCCGCGGCCGTCGCGGTCCCACTGGCGGCGCCGGCCGTGGTGTTCCCCGCCGATCTGACGATCACCAACCGGACCACCGTCAGCCCCGGCCCGCTCGGCGGCACGGCGAAGTGCGGCAAGGCCCGCGCCGAGGTGGACATGGTGCTCTGCGGCTGGGCCGACAAGGGCAGCGCGGGCTGGTTCATCTGGTTCTACACATCGCTGTCCGAGGCGAAGCGCGAGTTCATCACTCTCCGCGGACAGGTCGAGAAGTCAAGCTGACACACGCGCCGGCGCGGTCACATCGTCGTATCGCTCCAGACACGAACGCGACGCGGTTCTCCGCGGACAACCGTGTCGTCATATTCACCCGTCAGGATGGGCCGCTGATCGAGCCCTCTGTCGGTGAAGGAGTTGTCCGGTGCCACTGTCACAGCTGCGCCGCGTCCGCTGGGCGGTCCGCGCGACCCTGCTGCTCGGCGTCGCCGCATCGGTGACGGCGAACGTGCTGCACGCCCGGGACAACCCGATCAGCCAGGCGATCGCCGCGTGGCCGCCGCTGGCGCTGCTGCTCACCGTGGAGCTGATCTCGCGGGTTCCGGTGCACCGGCGGGCGCTGGCGTTCACCCGGTTCGCCGCCACGGCCGTCATCGCCGGGATCGCCGCCTGGGTGTCGTACTGGCACATGGCCGGGGTGGCGGCCCGCTACGGCGAGACGGGCGCGTCGCCCTACCTGCTGCCGCTGTCGGTGGACGGCCTGATCGTGGTGGCCAGCATCTGCCTGGTCGAGCTGGCCGGCCGCATCCAGACGCTCTCCGCCGAGCCGGCCGCAGCGCAGCCCACCGCGGTGCCCGCCGTGCCCGCCGCAGTGCCCGCGGTGCCCGCCGCCGTGCCCGCCGCAGTCCCCGGGCTGATCCCCGAGCCGGTCGCGCCGCTCAAGCCGGTCCCGGCCGCATCGTTGTCGCTGGCGGCCGAGCTCGCCGGCCTGCTGCCGCACAAGGCGCCCGCTGGCGGCACAACCCCGCCGGGCGAAAGCATCCCGGAGCTCAAACCCGCGGCCACCAAGCGCCCCCGCGCGACGGCCGCCGCACGATCCACCACACCACGCGCCACCACGACCGCCCGGGCGACGTCCCAGCCGCGACGCGCGCCGGCCAAAGCCAAAGGTTAAGCGGTCGGGGCGACGCCCAGGTTCTTCTTGGTACGCGGCACCGTCGCCGACGCGGCCACCACGGGGGTCGTGTCGGCGCCGGGCAGCGACACCGTCACCTCGAGCCCGCCGCCCGGCTGGGCCACCGCCGACACCGTCCCGCCATGCGCGTCGCACACCGCCCGGACGATCGACAGCCCCAGCCCCGACCCGCGCGACCCGGTGCGCTCCCAGCCGCCCCGCCGGAACGGCTCGAACAACCCGGGCACGTCGGCCGGCTCCACCTCGTACCCCGTGTTGCCGACGACCAGCACCGCCTGCCCACCCTGCGTGGACGTCCGCAGCCAGAGCCGGCCCATCAGATGGTTGTATCGGATCGCGTTCTCGATCAGGTTGCCGGCCAGCCGGTCGAGCAGGCTCGGATCGCCCACCACGGGCGCCGGCTCGAGGTCGGTCTGCACGTCGAGCTTGAGCCGCTCCGCCTCCGCCTTTACCGCGGACAGCGCGTTGTAGACGCTGGTCGCCAGGTCGGCCGGCACCTTGCGGACCAGCCGGCGCCCCGACTGCGCCTCGCTGCGGGCCAGCACGAGCAGCGCGTCGACCAGCCCGTTCGCCCGCTCGGAGGCGTTTCGCACGACCTTGGCCATCCGGCGGTACTCGGCCACGTCAGCCTCGTCGTCGCTGAGCGTCACGTCGATCTCGGTACGCATCACGGCCAGTGGCGTCCGCAGCTCGTGCGACGCGTTGGCGACGAACCGTTTCTGCGACTCGAAGGCCCCGGCCAGCCTGTCCAGCATCGCGTCGAAGGTCCGCGCCAGCTCGGCCACCTCGTCGTCCGCGCCCGAGTAGCGGATCCGCTGATCGAGCGTCTCCTCGCCGAGCCGGCGGGCCGTGGCAGTGACGCTGTGCAGCGGGCGCAGGGCGCGACCGGCGACCGCGTAGGCGCCCGCGATGCCGATGATGCCGATCGCCACCAGCGCGATCAGGCCCTTGACCAGCAACT
>NZ_JBFAZH010001104.1:0-2563 GCF_040681735.1 Actinoplanes sp. NPDC051633
CGTACCTGCTGGGCTTCCATCCCACCGACAGCCTGGTCTGCGTCGGTGTGCACGGCGGCGGCGCCGCGGTCGTCGCCCGCCTCGACCTCGACTGGGCCGACGGGACCAGCCGCGCCGAATCCGAGGCTGCGGCGGCCAACGTCGCGCAGGTGGTCTCCCGGCACGCCTCGTCGGCATTCCTGATCGGCTACGGCGCCGACGCCGGCGTCGCCGCGGTCGCCGGTACCCTCCGCGCCGCCCTGCAGGTCCGGTCCGTGCCGGCGCGCGGGGTGCGCGTGACCGGGCAGCCGGTTGTACTGCCTCAGCTGTCCCGGCTGCGCCGCCGACGACGTCGCCTTCGACCCGGCCGGCACGGCCGCCGCTGCGGCAGCCGTCTTCCAGGGCGTCAGCCCGCTGCCCGACCGCAGCACGGTGCTGGACAGTGTCGCACCGCTGGAGGCCGGTCCGGAATCGCCGATGGCCGCCGCCAGCCAGGTCGCGGTGCGCGAGCTCGAGACGATGCTGACCGCCCGGCCGGGTGATTCGGCGGACGCGCTGCTCGACGCGGCGGAGCAGGCGGGGATCGCCGCGCTGCGCCGTGCCGTCGACGCCACCGGCCGGCGGTCACTGTCCGACGAAGAGGCCGCCCGGCTCAGTGTCCTGCTGATTCTGGACGCGGTCCAGGAGGCCGCCTGGACCGGCTGCGACGGCACCGACGCCCAGCTGTGGCTGTGGGGCCAGCTGACCCGCCGCACCGTCCCCCCGCTGGCCGCGGCGCCGGCCCGCCTGCTGGCGGCCACCGCCTACCTGCGCGGCGATGGTGTGCTGGCCCGCGCCGCCGCCGAGCGGGCCCTCGAGACCGACCCCGGCGATCGGCGGGCGCAAACCCTGGTCGCCGCCGTCGACGTCGGTCTCTCGCCGGACGAGTGGCGCACCCGCTCCCGCTGACCCGGCCCGTCCGCCTGATCCTTCGGCCTGACTCGTCTATCTGACTCGTCCACCTGATCCGGTGCCCGTCCGGGCGCCACCGGCCTCAGCCCGCCATCCGAGCGGGACCTCACCTCACGCGCGAGGCGGCCGGCTGGTGCCGGTCGCCCCCGTGCGCCGGAAGGAGACGTGACCACCGTGCCCACCACCGCCACGATCACCACTGCCACGATCACTACCACCGCGATCATCACCGCCGCGGTGCTGATCGTGTTGTTCACCGCAGCCGCCCTTGGTGGCGCCGCGTTCTGGCGTCGCGCCACCCGCCGCTGCGTCGCCGCGCTGCGCCAAGCCGATGCGGCCGCCCGCCGTGACCCGCTCACTGGGCTGAGTAATCGCACCGCGTTCCAGCACGCCATCACTGGGCGCCCGGCGGCGCTGATCCTGCTCAATCTCGACGGCTCGGCCACCTGCCGGCGCCTGATCGGCGACCGCATGTTCGACGAACTGCTGGTCATTCTCGCCGGCCGGCTCACCCAGCACACCGACGCCGCCGGCGACCGGGTGTTCCGGCTGCGGCGCGACGAGTTCGCCGTCCTCACCGACCACGCGCCCGGACCGCTGGCCGACCGGCTGCTCGCCGCCATCGCCGAACCGGCCGAGCTGGGCAGCAGCTTCGCCGTCACCGTGGAGGTCACCGCCTGCGCCGGTGTCGTCCACCAGCCGAACACCCGGACAGCGCTGCGGCACGCCGACACCGCCCTGCGCACGGCAAAAAACGGCGGTCGCGGCCGGACCGTCGTGTTCACCCCCGGCGTGCACCAGCCGGGCACCCGGTAGGCCGGCCCGCTGCCGCCCGCCACCCACCTCGTCCCGACGGGGAGGCTGGAGCCCGCATGGCCCCAGCCTCACCCGCCGCCACGAGGCGGAGAACACGAGGCGGAGAAACAGGAGGGCCACCATGGCCACACACCACAGAAACACGAGCCGGACCGCACCACCGGCCGCCGCAACGCGCTCCCGGTCGGTCCGGCCGGGCACGACCCCGCAAGGCCGGGCGTCATGAGCGCCGACGACGAACGCCGGGCCAGGGCCATCCTGAGCTGGCTCACCGAACCGGGCAACGCCACCATCACGGCATCGATCACCGGCAACGGCGCGACCGGGGCGCTGACCGCACTGACCGACGACATCCTGCCCACCGTGGTCCGCCGCGAATGGCGCGACCGCGAACCGCAGCTGCTGCGCCGCCGCGCGGCCCGGGCCGCCGACACCGCACTGGCCGGACCGGACCGGCTGGTGATCCCGGCCGACGCCGACTGGCCACCTGCCCTGCCCGCCGACGCGGCCGTGGGCCTGTGGACCCGGGGAACAGCACCAATCGCCCCATCGGGCCGATCGGCCATCCCGGCCGGCTCGGCCACGGAGACAGTGGCGAGGTCCGTCGCGATCGTCGGCGCCCGCGCGGCCACCGCCTACGGCGGGCACGTGGCCACCGAGATGGCGACCGGGCTGACCGACCGCGGGTTCGCTGTCGCGGCGATCAGCGCCTTCGGCGTCGCCAGCGCGGCCATCCGGGCCGTCCTGGTCGCCGGCGGGCGGCCGACCGTGGTCCTGGCCGGGGGACTGGACCGCCTGTTCCCGGCCGGCCTGCGCG
>NZ_JBFAZH010001105.1:0-2562 GCF_040681735.1 Actinoplanes sp. NPDC051633
CGATCTATCACCCGGAAGCCGGCGCGACGAATTACCTGCAGTCCTACGGCCACTTCATCTCCGAGCGGATGACCTACCCCGGCGGCTTCCTCAGCGAGTACATGAATCACTCCGACGTGCGGTTCCGCAACGCGATGGTGCACATCCAAGGCGAAGGCGACGCACGGATGAGCATCCAGCAGCCGACCGAGAACATCATGACGGGGCGCAATCAGCTGCGGCTGTCCAACATCGACTCGCTCAACGTCAGCACCAGCAGCTTCACCGAGCACTGGGCCAGATGCGGTCAGGTCGAATGAGTTAGTGGTCGTGGCGCCGGGATAACTCCAGATCGCGGTGTCCCGGCGAGACGTCGGTCACTCGCCACGGCTCAGACCTGGTGCAGCTCGGCGCCATCGGCCGGGGTGAACGACATCATCACGACCCGGTCGGCCTGCAGATAGATGGACAGATCGGCCGCGACGTCGCGCATGCCCGCCGCAGGCGTCACAGCGATCGCGAGCGTGCCGGCGTCGACGTATTCGCTGAGCATCAGGGCGTCCTGCCCCAGCTCGGCGGAGTCCTGGCCGACGGGGACGGCCACCACGCTGTGCCGGGGCAGCCGGCCGCGCAGCCCGGCCGCCATGGCGCCCGCGCCGACCCGGGACTCCCCTTCGGCGGCGCCGTAGACGACGAGCAGTTCGTCGTTCGTGGCCAGTTCGGCCAGACGGGCCACGACCGCCGGCCCGCCCAGGCGGGTGTCCGGCTCGCCGACGAGCGCGATGGTCATCGTCGTCGGACCGGGCACCGGCTCGGACCGCACGGCGAGCCCGAGCCCGACGGAGAGGCCGTGGGTGCCGACATAGACCGCGGCCGCCAGCAGCAGGGCGGCGAGCAGGATCCAGGCCCCGGCGTCCGATCGGGTCAGGCCGACCGCGCCCGCCACCAGGGCCGGAGGCACCAGCGCGCCGAGCGCCCCGACCGAGCCGGTCACCCCCATCACCGCCCCGGCGACGTGCGGCCCGGCCGCCTTGCCGATCAGGGCCAGCAGGGCGCCGCAGGCGATCCCGTCGCACACCGCGATCCCGGCGATCACCGGCGCCAGCAGCCACCACACCCGTGGCAGGAGCGCGCCGGCGAGGCACAACGCGGCGGCGACGCCGTAGCAGATCAGCACCAGCCGGGCGGTCGGCCGCCGGTCGTTCCACCACCCGCCGGCCAGCCGGCCTGCCGACGCCAGCCCGACCACCACCGCGGTGATCGTCAGGGCGTGGAACCACTCGATGCCGACGGCCGTGGTCAGGAAGAGCGGCAGGTACACCGCGATCGACACGATCCCGCCCAGGGCGAGCAGGTAGAGCAGCGACAACGATGAGGACGAGGCCAGCCGGATCATCGCCGCGCACTGCCGTACCAGGGACTTCTGACTGCCCCGCGGGAACGGATCCCGGAGCGCCACCGCAGCCAGACCGGCGTAGCCGGCCATGATCGCGGCCAGGACGAACGCGGCTTGCCGCCCCTCGGGGTCGAATCCCCAGGACACACCCGACACTCCGGCGGCGACGACCACGCCGAGACCGAACAGTCCCAGGCCGAGGCCGCGCCGCCCGTACGGCAGGGTCCGCGCGACGAGGGCGGCGCCCACCACGAACGCCGCCCCCGCGACTCCGCTCATGGCACCGGCCACCGCCGCCGCCGGCAGCGAGCCGGACAACCCCAGGCCGGCCACCGACGCCGCCGACGCCAGGGTGACGGCGGGCATCGTCACTCGGGCGCCGTACCGATCGGTCAGCACGCCCACGGGAAGCCGCACCAACGCCGCGACCAGGAGCGGCAGACCGATCAGGATTCCGTATTGCCACGGGCCGACGTCGAACCGTTCGTGCAGGTGCGGGCCGATCAGGATCGACGCCCGCAGGTTCAGCCCCAGCCCGAGCGTGACAATGATCAGCATCGTCCACGCCCGGGCCGGCCGAGCCGGCAGCTCCTGCATGGTCATGGTCACCGCCCCGATCGGGCTCGTGGGCACCGCGCCCTCAGGGACGGCCGCCACCAGCGTCTCGCTGCTGCATCGGTTCCGCCATCCCTTAACCAAACACTTTTCACAATTGGCGGGCCACCCGGGCGGACCCACGGTGCGAACCCCGGAGGACGCCGACACCGGCGACGACCGCGATCGTGACGCCCAGGATCCGGACCGCGGTTCCCACAGCTTGCCATGGTTGATCACCGGTGAGGGTGTCCAGACCGCCGCTGGCGAGGATGCCGGCCGCCTCGGCGAGACCGACCAGCACGGGAGCGAGTCCCGACCAGCGGCTCCGGACGATGATCACCAGCACTGCCGCCGCCAGCAGGAGCAGCGCGCCCGGCGGGACGAGCGGCATGGCCCCACCGCCGGCCTTCAGGATCGCGATACCTGCGGCGGCGACGACCGCGCCCGCCGCCGCAATGCGCCAGGCGATCATCGCTCGCCGCCGACCGTGTAGCGGGCGCCGAGTGCCTGCGCGGCGACGACTGCGCCGGCGCCGGCCAGGATGAGGTCCTTGAGTACGTACTGAGCCTCGAGCGTCGGCACGAAACCGG
>NZ_JBFAZH010001106.1:0-2558 GCF_040681735.1 Actinoplanes sp. NPDC051633
CGCCTGCCCGCCGGCCACCGCCTGCCCGCCGGCCACCGATCCAGGAGCGTCAACCGGCGTTCGTCCGCCGCCCGACGCCTGATCCGCCGAGCCGCGCACCGCCGAGGTCGATTGCTCACCCGCCCGCGAGACGAGCGAAGCCTCCGGCCCGTCGGCATCCCGGGGAACCGCCGACGACTCGGGCGACGCGCTCGGCGACTCGGCCGCCGAGCCGCGCGAACCACCGCCGGCCAACCCCCCGGCCGGCGCGCGACGGCCCGCCGCGGCCGCCGCCGCCCGCGCCGCCGACAACCCGCCGTTACCCGGGGCGCCCGGCGAAGCGGCCGCCTCGGTGACGGCCGAAGGGCGTACCCCGAAGGTCTCGTTGGGATCGGTGAGCGTGAGCCGCCGCTCCATGCGCTCCAACCGCTGGAGCAGCGCGCCCGACGAGTCGTCCGCGCCCGGCAGCAGCATGCGCGCGGTGATCAGCTCGAGCAGAAGCCTCGGCGCGGTCGTGCCGCGCATCTCCACCAGGCCGTTGTGGACGATGTCCGCGCACCGCGACAGCATCGCCGGGCCGAGTCGGGTGGCCTGCGCGTTCATCGCGTCGAGCTGGTCGGCCGGGCCGTCGATCAGGCCCTTCGTCACCGCGTCGGGCACCTGCTGCAGGATGATCAGGTCGCGGAAGCGTTCGAGCAGGTCGGAGGCGAAGCGCCGCGCGTCGTGGCCGGCCTCGGCGACGCGGTCGATCGTCTGGTACGCCGCCGCGCCGTCGCCCGCTGCCAGCGCGTCGCACATCTCGTCGATCAGCGCGACGTCGGTGACGCCCAGCAGGGCGACCGCCCGCGGATACGACACACCCTCGGGCCCGGCGCCCGCGATCAGCTGGTCGAGCACCGACAGCGTGTCTCGCGCGCTCCCCCCGCCGGCCCTGACGACCAGCGGGAACACCGCCGGCTCGACGTGCACGCCCTCGGCCTCGGTGAGCGTCTGGAGATACGGCCTCAGAACCGCCGGCGGAATCAGCCGGAAGGGGTAGTGATGGGTCCGCGACCGGATCGTGCCGAGCACCTTTTCCGGCTCGGTCGTGGCGAAGATGAACTTGACGTAGTCCGGCGGCTCCTCGACCAGCTTGAGCAGCGCGTTGAAGCCGGCCGACGAGACCATGTGCGCCTCGTCGATGACGTAGATCTTGTAGCGGCTGCTCGCGGGCGCGAAGAACGCCTTTTCCCGCAGCTCGCGGGCGTCGTCCACACCACCGTGGCTGGCCGCGTCGATCTCGATGACGTCGATCGAGCCGGTGCCGTCGGTGGCCAGCGACTTGCAGGACGCGCAGACCCCGCACGGGTCGGGGGTGGGACCCTGCTCACAGTTGAGCGAGCGGGCCAGGATGCGCGCGCTGGAGGTCTTGCCGCAGCCACGCGGGCCGGAGAAGAGGTACGCGTGGTGCAGCCGCCCACTGCGCAGCGCCTGCGACAGCGGCTCGGTGACGTGCTCCTGCCCGATGACCTCGGCGAAGGTCCGCGGACGGTACTTGCGGTAGAGCGCGAGTGCCACGCCTGGCCCCTTCCTGGACGACCGCGCCATTGTCCTGCGGGGGTACGACAGAAACAAACGACGGTCCGGACACGGAAGGACCCCCCGTGCACCCGGCAGAGCCCGCTTATCCTTGCTGCCTTCCGGCCCTGGGGAGGTTCACGAGATGCACGCCGCACGAGGGGCTGGCTCGTAGCGTACCCAACGCGCACCCGCCGCCGCGCAGCCCTCCCGCGAAACCGGCTTCGCGGGTTCTGTATTCTGGCCGACGGAGGATTCGCCTAGTGGCCTAGGGCGCACGCTTGGAAAGCGTGTTGGGTTAACACCCTCACGAGTTCGAATCTCGTATCCTCCGCCAGCACTGAGCAAGCACCTGAAGGCCGGACCCGCCGCGCGGGGCCGGCCTTCTGTCGCTCTACGCTGGCCGGCGTGACCGATGCTGACGTGAAGATCGAAGAAGAGACGGGCGCGGAGCTGATCGCCACCCACTACCTCACCGGTGTCGACGAGGTGGTGGAGCACTTGCGGGCGGCGGATCAGCTCGGCCTGGGGGTACGGGTGACCTCGTACCTGGTGCCCGACGAGGACGGGTTGAGCCCACGCTGGGAGCTTGAGCTGCTGACGTCCTCGCCGGTCCACCAGGAGGACGAGGCCGAGTAGGCAGAGGACGAGGCCGAGTAGGCGCTGCTACTCCTCGACGAACCGGCGCAGGGCGTCGACCAACTGTTCGTCCTCGGGGCTGGTGTAGACCGCCCGGTCTTTGCCGATGAAGATGAAGATCGGGCAGGTCTCGTCCTCGCCGACCATCTTGGTCTCGAAGATCTTGCGCCGGGTCGCCACCTCGTAGAGCGACACGCGGTAGGTGCCCTCCTTCATCACGATCGACGACGGCTTGGGCTTGTCGATCTTGCAGCTCTTGACCTTCTCGCCGATCGTGACCAGGTCGACGCACGCCACGAGCTGCACCGCGGCCGCGTTCTTCGGCTGCCACGCCGCCCGGACGTTGGCCGGCGAGTCGTAGGGAACGCTGAGATAACCCGTGG
>NZ_JBFAZH010001107.1:0-2558 GCF_040681735.1 Actinoplanes sp. NPDC051633
GGCCAAGGCGCCGTGCCCGCCCTGGATAGAAGGGGACTGGTCGCCCGCGTCCGGCTACGCAGCCGGCCGGCGGCTGGCCCGCAACCCCGACGTGACCGCGGTCTTCGCGGCGAACGACGACATGGCGATCGGTGTCATGTCGGCGCTCGCCGAGGCCGGCCGCCGCGTGCCCGACGACGTCAGCGTCATCGGGCTCGACGACATCCCGATCGCGGCGTACCAGACACCGCCGCTCACCACCGTGCGGCAGGACTTCGTCGCACTCGTCCGTAACGGTCTCGAACGCCTCGTGGGCCAGATCGAGGCACCGGGCGACGACCGGCCGGGATCCGACTCGCTGGAGCCGGTCTCGCTGGTCGTGCGCCGTTCCACCCGCGCACCCGTACACCGCTGATCTTTTTCTCCGCGCCCCCGAGGAGCAGATACCATGAAACGTTTCATCGCTGCGGCCGCAGCACTGGTGACCGTCTTGAGCTTCACCGCCTGCAGCGGCGACGACGGCGGCGGGGACGGCGGCAACGGCGGCAAGGCCGCCCAGCCCGCCGCCCAGGCCGACATCGACAAGGCCATGCAGACGCCGACCGAGCTGACCTTCTGGACCTGGGTGCCGGACATCCAGAAGGAGGTCGACCTGTTCACGAAGAAGTACCCGGCGATCAAGGTGAAGGTGGTCAACGCCGGGCAGGGCGAGCCGCAGTACACCAAGCTGCGTACCGCGCTGAAGGCCGGCACCGGCGCGCCCGACGTGGCGCAGATCGAGTTCCAGTACATCCCGACCTTCTCGCTCACCAAGAGCCTGATCGATCTGCGCACCTACGGCGCCGACGCGCTGAAGGACAAGTTCGTCGACTGGACCTGGAGCCAGGTCACCGGCCAGAACGGCGAGATCTGGGGTTATCCGCAGGACACCGGCCCGATGGGCATGCTCTACCGGGCCGACCTGTTCGAGAAGTACGACATCGAGGTCCCGAAGACCTGGGACGACTTCGCCGCCGCCGCGCGCAAGCTGCACACCGCCGACCCGAACGTCTACCTGACCAACCTCGCGTCGAACCAGAACGGCGCGTTCATGGGTCTGCTCTGGCAGGCCGGCGCCAAGCCGTTCGCCAACACCGGCCCCGAGTCGGTCACCGTGAACCTCAACGACGACGTGGCCAAGAAGGTCGGCAACTACTGGGGCGGCCTGGTCAAGGAGGGCGTCGTCTCGGCCGATCCCGACTTCACCGACGCGTGGTACCAGGCGTTGAACAAGGGCAAGTACGCGACCTGGCTGACCGCCGCCTGGGGCCCGGTGTTCCTGCAGAGCAGCGCCGCCTCGACCAAGGGCAAGTGGCGGGCCGCGCCGCTGCCGCAGTGGGACGCGGGCAAGCAGGTCTCCGGCAACTGGGGCGGCTCGACCAGCGCGGTGATCACGGGTACGAAGAACCCGATCGCGGCCGCCAAGTTCGCCGAGTTCCTCAACACCGACCCGGAGTCGACCAAGAAGTTCGCCACCGAGCAGTTCCTCTTCCCGGCCACCAAGGCCCTGCTGGCCGACCCGTCGTTCACCGGCCAGAAGCCGGAGTTCTACGGTGGACAGACGGTGAACCAGGTGTTCTCCGACGTCAGTGACACGGTCGACACGCAGTTCCAGTGGCCGCCGTTCCTCGACCAGGCGGTCAACGACTGGGACGAGACGGTGGGCAAGTCGTTCGCCGACAAGACCGACACGGGTGCCGCCCTCGACCAGTGGCAGACGCGGGTGAGCGACTACGCGAAGAACCAGGGCTTCAAGGTCGGCCAGTGATAGACCGGCCAGTGCGGGACCGGCCGGTGACCGGCCGGCCGATGACGGACCGCCCGGTGACCGGCCGGGGCGTGAAGAGGCAGAGCCATGCCGGCGCGGGCTTCCTGTTCGTCCTGCCGTTCATGGTGGTCTTCCTGGCGATGCTCGTGCTTCCACTGCTGTACGCGGCGTACCTGAGCCTCTTCCGCGAGCAGCTGATCGGCGGCACGGTCTTCGCCGGGCTGGACAACTACACCCGGGCACTCACCGACGACCGGCTGATCGGCGGCGTGCTCCGGGTGGTCCGGTTCTTCGTGCTGCAGGTGCCGGTGATGCTGCTGCTGTCCACGGTGGCCGCGCTCGCCATCGACAGCGGGCTGCTGCGCTTCGCGAAGGTCTTCCGGCTGGGCATCTTCGTCCCGTACGCGGTGCCCGCCGTCGTCGCGACGCTGATGTGGGGCTACCTGTACGGCCAGGACTTCGGGCCGTTCGCCCAGCTGGCCGACAACCTCGGCCTGCCCGCGCCGCCGTTCCTCAGTGACGGATGGATGCTCGGCTCGATGGCCAACATCGTGACCTGGGAGTTCGTCGGCTACAACATGATCATCCTGTACGCCGCCCTGCGCGGCATCTCGCCGGACCTCTACGAGGCGGCGGCGGTGGACGGGGCCGGCGCGTGGCGGGTCGCCTGGAGCATCAAGCTGCCCGCGTTGCGCCCGGCCCTGCTGCTCTGCCTGATCTTCTCGGTGATCGGGAGCTTCCAGCTGTTCGCCGAGCCGAACCTGTTGCAGCG
>NZ_JBFAZH010001108.1:0-2557 GCF_040681735.1 Actinoplanes sp. NPDC051633
GTTTTCGGTCCAATCGAGATTGCGAATTCGAACTCGCAAGACCGTACTGGTTTCGCCGTGGATCCGATGCCCCGTTGCTGTCCGTCTTCCGACAGTCCGCGGCCCGGGGCTGCGGTCACCCGGCCGCCATGCGGATCAGGGCGTTGCCGCCCAGCAGCAGCACGTCCGCCCCGGCGATGAACGCCATGCCGGTGCGCAGCCGGCGCTCCCCGCGCTCCGCATCGGTCGCCCGGAAGCCCTGCACCACGCTGATCAGCCCGGCCACCACCAGCGGCACACCCCCGATCAGCAGCAGGCCGACCGACCGGGGCGTGTTGTCCCGGGCCACCAGCAGGGCGATCATCGTTACCGGGACGATGCCGAACAAGACTGCGGCGATGCCCGCGTACCACTTCAGCTGCTGCGACGTCTGCACCCGCCGATCCTAGACAAGCTCAGGCATGGGCAACGCCCGCGATCTGGGTGTTGAAGGTGATGAAGGGGGAGTGCAGCCGGTACGGCTCGATCTCGACCCGCGCGAACCCGGCGGCACGCAGCAGGCCGGCCAGGTCCCGCTCGCACGAGCACCCTTCGAAGGTCCAGGCCCACGGCCGGCGCAACGCTCGCTGGAGAGCGCGGGTGGGGCTGCCGGCCGGGGCGACGACGTGTTCCACGAAGCGGAAGGTGCCGCCGGGACGCAGGATGCGGCGGACCTCCGTCAGAACCTGGGCGGGATCGGTCACCGTGCACAGCACGAGCGAGGAGATGACGCCGTCGGCGCTCCCGGCGGGAAGGCCGGTGTCCTCGGCGAGACGGTCGCGAAGGTCGAGGTGTACGCCGCGGCGCTCGGCAGCGGCCCGTAGCCGCCGGTGCATGGGGAGGTTCGGTTCGATGGCGATCAGGGTCGATCCCGGTCGCAGGTAGCGGAGGTTGGCACCCACCCCGGAGCCGAGCTCGACGACCGTCCGGGGCAGGTCGGCGAACACGCGCTGCTTGTGCCGGCGCACGTTCCATTCGATGTACGGGCCCATCATGCTGAAGAACGCGGCGTTGAAGGGCCCGCGCGCCCGGTGCAGCTCGAAGGCCGTGATGTTGTCGGTCACCCATTGAGCGTGCGCCGGTCCGGCCGCCGGGACAGGCGTGGAACTACCCCACATTCACTGCTCGACATCACTGCGCGCTGTACCAGGCGGCGATCTGGGCGCGGGAGCGGAAACCCAGGCGCAGGCGGATCCGTTCGACGTGCCCCTCGGCCGAGCGCTCGTCGATCCCCAGCCGGGTCGCGATCTCGCGGTTCGTGCACCCTTGGCTCACCAGGGCCGCCACCTCGCGCTGGCGCGCGGTCAACCCGTCCGAGCGGCGCCGTGCGAGGGGCAGGCCGAGGAACCGGCGGACCACGCGCACCAGCGCGTCGGCGTCCCCCGCGTACGGGAGGTGCGACCGGCCGGGCAGCAGCTCCAGCCGGGCACCGTCGATGCCGGCGGCGAGCGCTTCGGCCTGCGCCACCGGTGCCGCGCGGTCGCCGGTGCGATGCACCACCAGCGTGGGCGCCCGCACCCGGCCGAGGAGGTCGCTGACGTCGAGCTCGTAGCTGAGCGCCAGCAGCGCCCGCGCGGTCGCGGCGCTCGAGCACGCGCGCTGATAGCGGGCGATCTCGGCACGTGACGAGCGGTCGGCGTCGGGCGCGAAGATGTCGGTCAGCACGTCCGAGCCCAGCCCCCAGTGCGACTCGACCAGGCCCAGGACATGCTCGCGGACACCCGGCGGGGAGAGGTCGCCGCCCCGCACCCAGCCGCCGTAGAGCACCAGCCGCCGAACGGTGCCGGGGTGAGCCGCCGCCCACGCCACGGCCACCGGGGCGCCCATCGACGTGCCCATCAGGTCGAACGGCTCACCGAGGACCGCTGCGACCGCGGCCAGCTGCTCGAGCTCGAACTCCATCGACGGTGGGCGGTCGACGGCCGCCGACAGCCCGGACCCGGCGCGGTCGTAGCGCACGAGCCGGCCACCGCGGGCCAGCGCCTCGTAGAGCCTCCGCTCGGCCGGCATCTCCCAGCTCAGTTCGAGGTGGGTGAGCCAGCCCATCACGTAGACCAGCGGCCGGCCCGCACCGGCCGAGGCGTACGCCACGACGGTGCCGTCGGCCAGCACCACCCGGTCCACCTGCTGTTTCACCACCCGATTGTCGCTCACCCCACCCGAGCGGTTCCGTCGCCTTTGTGCTGTAGTGCTGGTGACGGCGGTCAACCGGGAGACCGGCTCCCGATGCCGGTCCGGTCCGCCGCTGAGACCACTCGGGAGGGGATGCGCCATGGCTGACCGGATCGCCGACCCCTGGGGCGAGCGGACACCCTACGGACCGGGCGACAGCTGGCCCGCCCGCGTCGACATGCACCTGGCGGACGGGCTGCGGGAGGCGGACGTCGACCGCTGGGTGCAGTCCGCGTCGATCCTGCACTCGAACGGCGACGCGATGGACATCGCGGTCAAGGACCGGCGCATCGTGGGGGTCCGCGGCCGGCCCGGCGACCGGGTCAACCGTGGCCGGCTCGGGCCCAAGGACCTGTACGGCTGGCAG
>NZ_JBFAZH010001109.1:0-2554 GCF_040681735.1 Actinoplanes sp. NPDC051633
GGGGGGGGGGGGCACGGGCCCGAGCGGGCGCCCCCCGCCAACCTCACCTTGTAAACGGTCGCGGCCTACGCCGCGACCGGCGTCGACTACCTCTCGGTCGGCGGCCTGACGCACTCGTCCCCGATCCTCGACATCGCCCTTGATCTGCGCGCCCGCTGATTCGGGGCCGCCCGATCCCGGGCCGCTCGGCGGCGGGGCAGGGAGGGTGACCACCGACTGGCCGGCGTGTGGGGGCGTGACTCGGTGCCTGCGGTTGGGGACCGGATGGCGCGTAACCATCAAACGGTTTTGATTTTCGATCGTCGGCCGCCGTGCGCCGATCGGGCGAGCGAACAGGAAGAATCACCTCGTGCTGCTTTGTATCGACATCGGGAACACCAACACCGTGCTGGCGACCTTCGACGGGGACAAGCTGGTGCACGACTGGCGGGTGAAGACCGACGCCCGGTCGACCGCCGACGAGCTCGGCCTCATGTTCCGCGGGCTGCTGGCCGGTGATGCCGTCGAGGTCAGCGGCGTGGCGGCCTGCTCGACCGTGCCGCAGGCGTTGCGCAGCCTGCGCACCATGCTGGCGCGGTACTACGGCGAGTTGCCCAACGTGGTGGTCGAGCCGGGCGTCAAGACCGGCGTGCAGCTCGCCATCGACAATCCCAAGGAGGTCGGCGCCGACCGGGTGGTCAACACGCTGGCCGCGCACGCGCTCTACGGCGGACCGTCGATCGTGGTCGACTTCGGGACCACCACCAACTTCGACGTGATCAGCGCGAGGGGAGAGTTCCTCGGCGGGGCGTTCGCGCCCGGCATCGAGATCTCCTTCGACGCGCTCGCCGCCCGAGCCGCCCAGCTGCGCAAGGTGGAGCCCGCCAAGCCGCGCTCGGTGATCGGCAAGAACACCGTCGAGTGCTTGCAGTCGGGCATGTATTTCGGGTTCGCGGGGCAGGTGGACCGTATCGTCGAGCGGATGATCGAGGAGATCGGGCCGGTCCGGGCGGTGATCGCCACCGGCGGCCTGGCCGGGCTGGTGAAGGACGAGTGCCGCACGATCACCGCCTACGAGCCGATGATCACGCTGATCGGGCTGAGAATGGTTTATGAGCGGAACGTCTGAGTAGACCTTTTTGTCTCCTGCCGCCCGACACGGCGCTGCGTCCGCTTCCGGTTGCGCACAAGCCGCTTTCCGAGGAGACCCGGGTGCGGCAGCGTTATGTCGACCTGATCGTGCGTCCGCAGGCGCGTGACATCGTGCGTACCCGCGCCACCACCGTGCGATGTCTTCGAGAGTCTCTGTTCCGGCGAAATTATCTCGAAGTAGAGACGCCGATGTTGCAGTTGCTGCACGGCGGCGCAACCGCCCGACCATTTGTGACGCACAGCAACGCACTCGACATAGATCTGTATCTGCGCATCGCGCCGGAGCTTTTCCTGAAGCGCGCCGTGGTCGGCGGGATCGACCGGGTCTTCGAGATCAACGGAACTTCCGAAATGAAGGGATGGACAGCAGTCACTCCCCGGAGTTCGCGATGCTGGAGGCCTACCAGGCGTATGCCGACTACAACGTGATGCAACAACAGGTGCGGGAGTGGATTCAGGAGGCCGCGGTCGCGGTGTCCGGATCGACCACGGTGACGCACTTCAACGGATCCGAGTTGGACCTCGGCGGTGAGTGGACCTCGGTGACGTTGTTCGGGTCCCTCTCGGCCGCGCTCGGTGAAGAGGTCACCCTCCAGACCGACATTGGCCGGCTGCGGGCGTACGCCGAGAAGGTCGAGCTGGGCGTGGACCCGAAGTGGGTCCGGGCAAGCTGGCCGAGGAGTTGTTCGAGCATCTCGTGGCGCCGTCGCTGCAGGCGCCGACGTTCGTCCGGGATTTCCCGAAGGAGACGGCGCCGCTGACCCGGGCACACCGGGAAACGCCGGGCCTGACCGAGAAGTGGGATCTCTGCGTTCTCGGCCTCGAGCTCGGCACCGCCTATTCCGAGTTGGTCGGGGCCGGCATGGGAATGGGAATCGACCGGTTGCTGATGGCGCTCACCGGGCTGGGGATTCGGGAAACCATCATGTTCCCGTTGGTACGTCCCGAGTAAAAGAACGGACCTCCATTGACGCCCGGCGCACGTATGGCGTTATTGTTCACGGGAAAGTCAGGTGCGATACGGTGCTCGGAAGGATAACTGCGCGTGGCCAAGCAGATCATTCACAAGCTGGTCGATGACCTCGACGGTGGTGACGCCGACGAGACCGTCAAGTTCGCCCTCGACGGCATTCAGTACGAGATCGACCTGTCGGACAAGAACGCCGCGAAATTGCGCGATGTGTTCGCCCCTTATGTCGGAGCCGGGTCGAAGGTCGCGCGTGGCGGCGTGGTGGTCGGCGGCCGGGCGGCTCGCGGCCGGGGCGGGGCGACGGCCGACCGGGAGCAGAACAAGGCGATCCGGGAGTGGGCGAAGAAGAGCGGCAAGGACATCTCCGACCGGGGCCGCATCCCGCAGGAGATCGTGGAGGAGTTCCACGCCAAGGGACCGGGTCGCTGACCGGTCTCCAGTCGAGAACGAGGG
>NZ_JBFAZH010001110.1:0-2554 GCF_040681735.1 Actinoplanes sp. NPDC051633
GTGCCGGACTGGCGGCACCTGCCCGCGCCGATCGTCGACCTGAACGACTCGGCCGCCGCGTTCCTCGCCTCGGTCACCGTCACCGACCCGCAGCAGGTGCTCACCCTGCTCCGCCGCGCGCCGGCACACACCGTCGAGGTCCAGCTGCGGGCGTTGCGCGCGATGATCGACCTCGGCGCGGCGACCTACGCCGACCATCCCGGGCTGGACGTCTTCGCGCACGCCAAGCGGACCCTCGACACCCTCGCGGCGACGACGCCCGGCGACTGGCGGGTGGCCTGGTACGGCGGTCTGCTCGGGCTGGCCTCCGGCGATCTGGTCAAGGCGAAGGCGCGGTTCGACGAGGTGTACTCTTCGCTGCCCGGCGAGCTCGCGCCGAAGCTGGGGCTGGCGCTCGCGCTGGAGATGGCCGGTGAGCACGCGGCGGCGGCGGGCTACTACGACGTGGTCAGCCGCACGGATCCGTCGTACACGACGGCGTCCGCCGGGCTGGCCCGGTGCCGGCTGGCGACCGGTGACCGCAGCGGCGCGGTGGAGGCGTACAACCGAGTGCCGGGGACGTCGGCGGCGTACCACAGCTCGCAGGTGGGCGCCGTGCGGGCGCTGGTCCGGCCGCACCCGGCGGCCACCGGGGACGTGGCGGCGCTGGCGGCGGCGGCCGAGCTGATCGACCGGCTGGAAGTGGAGGCGGCACAGGTGGCGGCGTTGCGCGCGGAGTTGCTCGAGCAGGCGCTGCTCGCGCTGGACGGGGGGCGGCCGGTTCCCGCGGTCGTCCTCGGGTCGTCGCACGACTCGTCTCAGTCTTCTCAGCCGGGAGCGGTCGCCGACGAGCGCGGGGTGCGGTTCGCACTGGAGGCGGCGTACCGGGAGATGGCCCGCGCCGCGCACGGCATGGAGAAGATCCGGCTGGTGGACCTGGCCAACGGCGCCCGGCCGAGGACCCGCACGTGACCGCGGTGGATTGCCTGTCCTGCGACGACGAGCGGCTGGCGGGGGCGACCTTCTGCGAGGCGTGCGGACGCCGGCTGGTGACCTGCGCGCACTGCGGCGGCGGGGTTGGCGACGACGGATATTGCGAGAGCTGCGGGATGCTGGCCGAGCGGCCCAACGACCACCTCGAGATCGACCTCGGCGAGGCCGGCGGCGCGGTCACCGACCGGGGGCTGCGGCACCACCGCAACGAGGACGCCGTGTTCATGACGGCTCGCGGTGCCGACGTCGACCTGGTGGTGTGCGACGGCGTGTCCAGCTCGTCCCACCCCGACAAGGCCTCCGCGGCGGCGGTCGCCTCCGCCGGAGCGCTGCTGCCGTCCGCCGATCCGGCCGCCGCCGTGGCCGCGGCCGCCGGGGCCGTCGCCGAGCTCGGTTCCTCCAGCGACGCTCCGGCCTGCACGATCGTCGCCGCGACGCTGCGCGGTTCGTCCGTCGCCTTCGCGTGGGTCGGGGACAGCAGGGCCTATTTCGTTCCGCTCGACGGGCCGGCCGAGCAGCTCACCGAGGACGACTCGTGGGCCCGGCACGCGGTCGCGATGGGCGCCGACCCCTCGACGGCGATGCTCGACCCCAAGGCGCACGCGATCACCGCCTGGCTGGGCGCCGACGCCGGCCCGGTCCGGCCGCACTCCGGAACCTTCGAGGTGAGGGCGCCGGGGCATCTGGTGCTGTGCAGCGACGGGCTGTGGAACTACCTCACCGGGCCGGACGAGTTCGCCGAAGCGGTCCGGGATGCGCTGACCGGCTTTAATTGCATCGCGGCGGCGCGTTCCCTGACCGATCTGGCCAAGGAGCGTGGCGGCGCGGACAACATCACCGTGGCGCTGGTACCTGTGAATATGGCACCCGAGGGAGGTTCTCGTGGCGTACACCGCTGAGACGTTCCAGAACGAGTACCTGCCGCTCGGCGCGAGCGAGGTCAACGCGATCGTGACGGTCACCGCCACCGGCACGCCCGGGGTCCGCCGAGCCGGCGGCGCGACCGAGGTGATCATCGTCGACGCGTCGGGCTCGATGCAGGCCGAGGGCCGGATGGACGCCGCGAAGCAGGCCGCCAAGGCCGCGGTGCACTGCCTCGACGACGGCGTGCACTTCGCGATCATCGCCGGCGTCAGCACCGCCCAGCAGCTCTTCCCGGCCCCCGGGCAGCTGGCCGTGTCGTCGGCGGAGACCCGGCGCGACGCGGTGCTCGCACTCGACCGGCTGCGGCCCAGCGGCGGCACCGCGATGGGCGCCTGGCTCAAGTTGGCCGGTCAGCTCTTCGCCCAGCGGCCCGGCGACATCGCGCACGCCATCCTGCTCACCGACGGCGACAACGGCGAGCACACCGGATATCTGGAGCGCGTCCTCGCCGACCTCGCCGGCAAGTTCCAGTGCGACTGCCGTGGCGTCGGCACGAACTGGAAGGTGGCCGAGCTCCGCAAGATCGCCTCGGCGATGCTCGGCTCGGTCGACATCGTCGCCCGGCCGTCCGACCTGACCGCCGCCTTCGAGCAGATGATGACCGCGGCGATGGGCAAGGTCGCGGTCATTCAATTACGGCAATTTGGAATTTCGAAAA
>NZ_JBFAZH010001111.1:0-2552 GCF_040681735.1 Actinoplanes sp. NPDC051633
GGCCCCGACGACCCGCCAGGAGACCTCGGCGAGAAGGGCGATGAGCACGGGGTACGCGATCAGCAGGGTGTGCCGCAGCACGTGCACCCCTGCCACCACGTCGGCCGCCCACCGCGCGACCAGCACCCGCTTGCCCTCGGTGGGACGCCCCGCCTCGACCGCCACGACCCGCACCGGCCCGCGCAGGCCGATCCGGTCGCCGGGGATCACCATGACCTCGCCGTCCGGCAGGTCGCGCAGCTCCTCGGGGTAGAGGATCGGCACCAGCCGGTCGGCGGTCGCGGACACCGCCAGCACCCGGCCGCCGGCATCGACGACCTGCACCTGCACGCCCGGATTGGCCGGGATCGGCTCGGCGAGCGCATCCTGGGTGACCAGGGTGGCGACGGCCCGTGCGGTCTCCTGCGACTCGACGTTGATGGCGCGCAGCAGGGCGAAGTTCAGCACGCCGATGACCATCACGCCGCTCGCGAGCAGCCCGGCGGACAGCACGGCGACCGAGACCAGGGTGAGCCGGGCGCGCAGGCTGCGCCGGCGGAACCATCTCATCCGGGCCGGCTCATCCGGGCTGGACGGCCGCGAGCCGGTAACCCGCGCCGCGCACGGTCTCCAGGCGCTCCCGGCCGATCTTGCGGCGCAGGTAGCCGACGTAGACCTCGACGGCGTTCGGGGCGGTCTCCAGCGCCGCGTCCCACACGTGGTCGAGCAGCTCGGTCTTGGACACCACCTGGCCGGGGTGGCGGATCAGGTACTCCAGCAGCGCGAACTCCCGCGCCGTCAGGACCACCTCGGCGCCGGCCACGAGGACCCGCCGCTCGGCCGGGTCGAGCTCGACGTCGCCGTGCACCAGCACCACCGGGCGTTCCCGGCCGCCCCGGCGCAGCAGCGCACGCAGCCGGGCGAGCAGCACCACGTACGAGAACGGCTTGGTCAGGTAGTCGTCGGCGCCGCAGTCGAGCCCGTCGGCCTGGTCGTACTCGCCGTCCTTGGCCGACAGCATCAGCACCGGGAGCCACTTGCGCTCGGCCCGCAGTTGGCGCACCACGCGGTAGCCGGACAGCCTGGGCAGCATCACGTCCAGGATCATCGCGTCGTACCCGCCGTGCCGGGCCAGCTCGAGCCCTTCCTGGCCGTCCGCGGCCAGGTCCACCGCGAAGCCCTCGGCCTGCAGCCCGCGCCGCAGCGCCGACGCCAGCCGCGCCTCGTCCTCCACCACCAGCAACCGCACGAGTGCAAGCTTGCCATCCGGGGTGCAACCCTTAGGGGACCTTCTCAGCGAGGTCACAGGGCTCCCGGCGCAGCATGGTGGCAGGACGCGGAGTTGTTGAGTAGATCTGCGAGGTGGACGTAGTGAGTGGGTTCAGGTCAAGGCCGATGCTGCGATGGCTGGTGCCGACGGCCGCGGCGGTCGTGGTGATCGGGGGCGGGGCGGCGGCCGGGACGCTGGTGGCCAGCGCGGACCCGTCCCTGCCGGAGCGCAGCGCGGCGCAGCTGCTGGTCGATCTGCAGGGTGCGAAGGTCGACGGCTTCTCCGGAACCGTCGTGCAGACCGCCGACCTCGGGCTGCAGAAGGTGCCGGCGCTGGCGAACGGCGGAAGCGGCGCCGACGTCGCCAAACTGATCACCGGGAACAACGCCGTGCGGATCTGGTACGCCGGCGAGGACAAGGTGCGGCTGGCGCTGCTCGGTGTGCTCGGCGAGACCGACATGATCCGCAACGGCAAGGACGTCTGGCTGTGGCGCAGTCAGAACGGCACGGCGACGCACCTGACGGTGCCGGCGGGAGCTGAGACGCCGCACGCCGCGCCGACCGGGCTGCCGTCGACGCCGCAGGAGGCCGCGGATCAGGCCCTCGCGGCGATCGACCCGACCACGGCGGTGTCGACGACCGGTGCGGCCGAGGTGGCCGGGCGGGACGCGTACGAGCTGGTGCTCGCGCCGCGGGACACCGATTCGCTGATCGGGCAGGTGCGGCTGGCGATCGACGCCGAGCACCACATCCCGCTGCGCGTCGACGTCTACGCCAAGAACGCGACCAGCCCCGCCGTGCGGGTGGCGTTCCAGCAGATCAGCTTCACCGTGCCGGACGCCGAGCAGTTCACCTTCAACCCGCCGCCGGGCACGAAGGTGGAGAACGAGACTCCGGGTGAGCTGAAGGAGAAGGCCGAGGCGGAGGGCCACAAGAAGCCGGCCATCGCCCAGAAGCCGGTCGCCCCGAAGACCGGCGACGAGCCGACGACGATCGGCAAGGGCTGGACGACGATCGTGACGGCGAAGATGCCCAAGCTCGACGCCAAGGAGGCCAAGGGCCCGGAGGCCACCGCGCTCACCGGGGTGATCGAGGGCCTGCCCAAGGTCAGCGGCACCTGGGGCAGCGGCCGGCTCTTCTCGGGGACGCTGTTCAGCGTGCTGGTGACCGACGACGGCCGGGTGTTCGCCGGTGCGGTCGCACCGGAGAAGCTGTACCAGGCGGCTACGAAGTAACATCAATCGGCACTGATCCGGCGACGGTCTCCGAACGGAGATCGTCGCCGGATTGCGTAGGAGAACGG
>NZ_JBFAZH010001112.1:0-2545 GCF_040681735.1 Actinoplanes sp. NPDC051633
GTCCATCACCAGGACGCCGGCGGCGAGCAGGCCGGCGCCGGCGACCCGGACCAGCCACGGCGCCCAGACCCCGGCCAGGGCGCGGGCTCCGACGATGGTGAGAACGCCGGCGACGACGAAGTTGGCGATCTGGATCCAGCCGAGCGAGCCGGTGCTCAGGAGGCTCAGCGGGTGCCGCGTGATGTCGAAGTCGTCGCGGGCGGCGGCCTGGGTCAGCGAGACGGCGGCCCACAGCGGGCCGGCGACGGCGAGGGCGGTGGCACGGGCGGTGGCGTGGTTGAACGAAACTGCGGTGCGGGTGGTGGCGACGGCGGTCATCTCGTACTCCCTGGGTCGGTGTTGGGTTCTGCCAGGTCGTCGGATGGGCAGCTCTGACAGGTAATGCTGTAATTACCTGTCACATCGGGCTCTGCGACGTCGGTGCAGGAAGCCAACGAAAGAAGGAGAACGTCATGCGTTACCTGATGATGCAGAAGGCCGACGGCCGCGAGCCCACCCCGCAGCTCTACGCGGACATGGCCGCCTTCGTGCAGGAGCTGACCGCGTCCGGCGTGCTGCTGGCCACCGGCGGCCTCGACCCCGCCGGCTTCAAGATCACCTCGGAGGGCGACGACATATCCGTCGTCGACGGCCCGTTCACCGAGGCCAAGGAGGCGATCGCGGGCTTCGCGCTGATCGAGGTGCGCAGCAAGGAGGAGGCGATCGAGCTCGGCCGCCGGTTCCGCCGGATCGTCGGGGACGGCGAGAGCACCGTCCAGCAGGTGTTCGGTCCGTAGATGGACGTGGCCGCCACCGTCGGGGTGGTCTGGAAGCAGGAGTCCGCGCGCATCGTCGCCGGACTCCTGCGGCTCGTCCACGACGTCGGGCTGGCCGAGGAGATGGCCCAGGAGGCGCTGGTCGCCGCGCTGGAGCAGTGGCCGGCGACCGGCGTCCCGGACAACCCCGCGGCGTGGCTGACCACCATCGCCAAGCGGCGGGCGGTCGATCACCTCCGCCGGTCGCAGCGGCTCACCCAGGCCGTCGCCGAGCCGGTGCAGGCCGACGAGCAGGAGCGCGACGACGTCCTCCGGCTGATGTTCATCTCGTGCCACCCGGTGCTGCCAACGCGGCAGCGGGTGGCCCTCACGCTGCGCGTCGTCGCCGGGCTGAGCACCGCCGAGATCGCCCGCGCGTTCCTGGTCACCGAGCCCGAGATCGTCCGCCGGATCGCCGCCGCGAAACGCGCCCTGGCCGGGTCCGGCGCCGCCTACGAGCTCCCGACCGGCGACGAGCTGCGGGAACGCCTGTCGTCCGTGCTCGAGGTCGTCTACGCGGTCTTCAACGAGGGCTACTCGGCGAGCTCGGGCGACGACCTGATGCGGCCCGACCTGTGCCTGGAGGCGCTGCGGCTGGGCCGCCTGCTGGCCGGGCTGGCGCCGGACGAGGCCGAGGTGCACGGGCTGGTCGCGCTGATGGAGGTGCAGCAGTCCCGCTCGGCGGCGCGCACCGGGCCGTCCGGCGAGCCGATCCCGCTGCACGAGCAGAACCGCGGGCTGTGGGATCGGTTGCTCATCGAGCGCGGGTTCGCGGCGATGCTGCGAGCGCGCGCGGCCGGCGGCCGGCCGGGAGGCAGACCCGGCGTGTACGTGCTGCAGGCCGCGATCGCCGTCTGCCACGCGCAGGCGCGGACGGCCGAGGACACCGACTGGGTGCAGATCGCCACGCTCTACGAGGCGCTGGTCCGGCTGTTGCCGACGCCCGTGGTGCAGCTCAACCGAGCGGTGGCGCGCGGGTTCGCGGAGGGGCCGGCGGCCGGTCTCGAGGTGCTCGACACGCTGCGCGCCGATCCGTCGATGCGGGATTACCACCTGCTGCCCGGTGTGCGCGGCGACCTGCTGCAGCGGCTCGGGCGGCTGGACGAGGCGCGGTTCGAGTTCGAGCGCGCGGCCTCGCTCGCGCCGACCGGCCCCGAGCGTGACTTCCTGCGCCGGCGCGCGTCCTCCTTCGACGACGGTCCCGCCCTGGGCGCGGCGATCTCGGAGTTCCTGAGTGGCCTGTCCCCCGCGACCGCGCGGGCCTACGGCCAGACCCTGCAACGGGTACGCCGATCCCTCGGCGACCGCACCCCCCTGTCGGTCGTGACCGCCGACCGCGTCACCGCCGTCTTCGACACCACCTGGGCCCACACGTCGGCCCGCACCTGGAACCGGCATCGCGCCGCCGTGCGCTCCTTCGCCGGCTGGGCCGGGCTGCCCGACACGGGCCGTGACCTGGTGGCCGGGATCGAGCGCCGGGTCGAGGAGCCGGCCGAGCGACCAGAGGTCTCCGCCGACACCGACGGGCCGTTGCGGGAGCGCGTGCTCTGGTCGCTGTTGCGGGAGTCGGGGGCGCCGGTCGGGGCGGTGCTGGCGCTCAACGTCGAGGACCTGGATCTGGACGATCGCCGGGCGCGGGCCGGGGACCGCTGGATAGGCTGGCGGTCGGGCACCGCCGCGCTGTTGCCGGGCTTGCTCGCCGGGCGCGCCCGGGGCCCGCTGTTCCTCTCCGACCGCAGACCGGGGCCTGC
>NZ_JBFAZH010001113.1:0-2544 GCF_040681735.1 Actinoplanes sp. NPDC051633
CTCAACCGCGCCCCGAACGACGAGGGCGCATGGCGCCGGTTCGTCGCCCCGGCTCTGGCGACGGTCCTGTTGGGCGCCTTGGTGTACCTGGGCTTCGCGGCATTGCCAGAGCTGCTCGGCGTGCCGACCCGCCACTGGCTGGTGGTGGCCGTCCCGGCGGCCTACGGCACAGCGGTCCTCTTCGGACTGTTGTACGGCTGGGCGCTGCGCCGCCTCCGCCCGATCACCTACGCGGGCATCGGCCTGGGCGGCACGGCGGTGGTGGTGGCCCCGGCCGTCCCGAGCCCCCGCTCCCCGGGCCGCCACCGCCCAGAACGAGTAGAACCCGAGAACACCCCAAACTGGTAGCCCACCCACGTGGCTGGGCCACCACATCGGGTCCCGCGGGCGGGCGCAAACGAGAAGTGGTAGCTCTCCCACGTGTGCGGGGCCCTGACGCGTGGCCGGGCTACCACTGTTGGTCGCGCCGGCGGTGGCAAGCGAGAAGTGGTAGCTCTCCCACGTGTGCAAGGCCCTGATGCGTGGGTGGGCTACCACTCTTTGGTTATCCACAGGGTCGAAACGGTGATGGGGTAAAGCGAGTACAACAGTCATTGATGTCCGTGAACCCGTTGGTGGCCGCCGCCTCGTCCGGCGGGGAGAGTCCGTGGGCGGGTGTGTGGATCGCCGAGGACATCGAGCTGATCGCTTCGGGTGTTCGGAGTGGCAGCTGGGTGGATACCTCGCTCGGCGCCGTCAGTGCGGGCCTCGACGGCCTCGCTCTGATCTCGGATCCGGCCGGTGCCCTGCTGCAATACGGGATCGCCTGGCTGATCGAGCACGTCAAGCCGTTGTCGGAGGCGCTGGACTGGCTGGCCGGTGACCCGGCGCAGATCGCCGCACACGCGCAGACCTGGCGCAACGCGGCGGCCGCGCTCCGGGAGGAGTCGGAGCAGCTGACACGCGCGGTGCGCACCGACGTGAGCGGTTGGACCGGCTCGGCGGCGGAGGCATACCAGCGGTGGGCGGCACAGCGGGCGCTGGCCCTGACGGCGCTGGCCTCGGGTTCGGACACGATGGCGCTGGTCACCGAGGGCGCGGGCGCTTTGATCGGCACGGTTCGCCTGATGGTCCGCGACGCGGTCGCGACGGTGGTGTCGCGCCTAGTGGTCTACGCGGCCGAGCTGCTGGCTACCTTCGGCGCGGCAACGCCACTGGTGGCGGAGCAGGTGGCGACGCTGTGCGCCTCTTGGGCCGCCCGTATCGCCCACTGGCTGCGGGCGCTGCTGGCCAGCCTGCGAAACCTCCTGCGCGAATGCACCAGCCTGGCCGACCTGATCCGGAAGCTGCGCGCCCGCCTGCGCCCGGACAGCCGAGACCTGCATCGCGGAGCCGATGGCATCGTCCGGAACGGCAAGAAGATCCTCATGACTCGGGAGAACGTCGACGCGATGGCGGCGAAGTACGGCATCGACATGGTCGGCATCGAGTATTCGATCGACAAGGTTCGAGTCGGTCAATACGCCGGGATCACGAAGGACGATCAGACGGTGATCCTCACCCGGAGTGCCTTCGTCAGTGAACGAGAGCTAGCCCGGACACTGGCGCACGAGCGATTTCACGTCGAAGAGATCCGCAGCGGGAAACGCGTGCCCTTCAAGACATCGAAGTTGCAACAGTGGGAGGACCGGGCGGAGGCTTATGAGGAGGAGTGGTGGCAGGAGCACCAGCATCTGATGGACGAATGACGGAGTCTCCGTGGCAGGCATGACCGCGTCGCAGCGTCGATGGGAGGCGTGGTTCGACGCTTACGCCAAGATCGACGGCGGGTGGCCCGAGCGCATCGAGTTGCCGTGCCCCGAGGGCGACGGGGGCAGGGTCCAGATCGCCTACCTCGCCGGTCGCGAGGGCGGGAAAGGCATGGTTTTCGTCTGGTGCGACAGGTGCCGCACCGGCATCTTCCTGCATCGGGTCCGCATCCCGGACGACGCGCCGAGGCTCCCACACGGCGCGACCGAGGACGAGATCGACAAGATCATCCCGCCCGACACGGTCTTCCTGCCGCCGGACCCGGCCATCGAGCCGCTGCCCGACTAGCGGAAGAACTCCTGGATCTGGGTCAGGGTCAGGTAGCCCTGCTGGTCCTGCTCGCGCGCGCCGGCCGGTAGCGGTCGGGCCGTCACCTCCACGTTGTGGGCCTCCGGCGGCAGGGCCGGCACCGCCGGGATCGGCGGCAGCTGGGTCAGGCCGATCGCCTCGCGGATCACCTCGAACATTCCCCTGAGCTCGGACTTCGCCGCGCCCACCAGGTCCGTCGCGCCGGCCGGCAGCGTACTGGTGAAGTTCGCCCGCACCCGGTCGCCCGCCTTGACGATGTCGGCGCTCGGCCGCAGGTGGTCCAGCCGCTCCTCCGCCACGATGCCCAGCTCACACGACCTCGTGCCCGAACCCTGCCACCAGCGGCGCCAGCCGGCGTCCGCGTTCAGGGTGACCGCCACGTGTTGCAACGCGGCCAGGTAGGCCCGCGGCGCGTGAGTGGTCGTACCCAGCTGCGGATGCAACCAC
>NZ_JBFAZH010001114.1:0-2543 GCF_040681735.1 Actinoplanes sp. NPDC051633
GTGACCGCGGCGGTGACCGCCCTGGCCGGCGAGGCCGCGCCGCGCGTGCTGGCGGCCTACCGCGCGGCGT
Organism: Actinoplanes sp. NPDC051633; assembly: GCF_040681735.1. Lineage (NCBI taxonomy): Bacteria > Bacillati > Actinomycetota > Actinomycetes > Micromonosporales > Micromonosporaceae > Actinoplanes > Actinoplanes sp. NPDC051633. The sequence goes on from NZ_JBFAZH010001114.1 coordinate 71, forward strand.
ACCCGTCGATCGCCCCGTACCTGCTCTACAACCGGATCCTGACCGACCGCGGCCAGTTCCGGAACGCCAACCTGCAGGCCGAGCGCAAGGCGGCGCAGGGCGGGGCGCCGGTCTGGAAGTACCTGTTCACCTGGCCGTCGCCGGCCGATGGCGGCCGGTGGGGCGCGGTGCACGGCATCGACGTCTCGCTGCCGTTCCACCGCGCGGACACAGAGATGCACGGGTACGGCACGCCGCGCGCCCGGCAGCTGGCCGACGAGCTGACGGGCGCGTGGGTGAGCTTCGCGCGGACGGGCCGCCTGGACTGGCCGCCGTACACGGCGGCCCGCCGGGCGACGCTGGTGCTCGGCGACGACACCCGCGTGGTCGACGACCCGCTGCGCGACCTGCGGCTGCTGTGGGCGGACTCAGCCGGCTGAGCCGCACCGGTCTGGCACCAGGGTGTGGCCGCTGACGGATGTCACGACTACTCCAAGCCCAGGCCGCGGCGGCCGATCTCGTTCAGGTCCTCGGGCTGGAAGCGGTTGGCCCAGTCGCGCTCGTAGTGCTCGGCCGGGAAGTCGCTCGGGCTCTCGCCCTTGGTGAAGGCCTCGCGGACCGACGCCGCGTAGCGCTCGTTGCGCGGGCACCAGGGCGCGGCCGGGATGTACATGACGTTGCCCCAGCCCTTCTGGGCCTCGACCGGCGCAACGCTGTGGATCATGTCGGCGTGCCACCAGACCGAGTCGCCGGCCCGCACGTCCGGGATGCCCGACAGGGCCTCCATCAGCGGCGCGTGCCACTTGTGGCCGGCCGGGAAGACCTGGTTCACCGTGACCCCGCACATGTCGTCGTCCGGGACGTCGCTCAGCAGCGGGCGCAGCATCAGATAGGCCATCGCCTCGGGGATCGGAACGGTGTGCAGCACGCCCTGGTCGTGGTCCATGTCGGACAGTGCGGTCCAGCCCTGGAAGGTGCGGAAGGCCGAGCACATCGTCGAGCCCGGGTACTGCGGGCCGGCCGTGCGGTGCGCGGCGTCCCACGGGTCGTACTCCTCGACGCTGCCGTCGAACAGGTGCCGGAACGCCTGCTGATAGGCCTGCGTCATCCACAGGTCGAGCGTGCCCGGGTCGAGGTGGGTGCCCAGGCCGGCCGAGTCGGCGCCCTCGGGGCGGCGGCGGATCCGGTCGGGGTAGAGCGAGTCGCGGTCCGGGTCGAACCACCGCACGCCCTCCGACTCGTGCTTCCACTGGTGGTTCAGGAAGGACTGCACGTTCGCCATGCGCTCGCTCTGCCGGGCCTGCATCTGCGCCGGCGACCAGTAGATGGGGTAGATCTCCGGCTTCGAGCCGACGCTGCCGAAGAAGTCGTCGCCCGGGCCGCGGTAGTTCTCGAAGAAGTGGTTGCTCTCGACGTAGTCGACGATGTCCTGGTCCCACTGCAGGGCCTGCTCGCGCTCGAACTGCCCGCGCACCACGAGGCAGCCGCGGCGGCGCAGGAGCGCGACCTGCTCGGCGGAGACGGTGCCGTTGGCGATGTCGGCATAGTCGATCACCGGCCACACCTGCTCGCCCCGGCGGCGGGCGGCGACGATGTCGTCGATCGCGGCCTGCACCCGCCGCTCCACAACGGCGAAAACCTCGTCGACGGTACGACCGGAGGTGGCGATCCGCTCCCGCAGGGCGGCCTTGATCTCGCGGGTCGCGGCCTTCAGGTCGGTGGGCGTCTCTTCCCAGTGCGGCAGTGCGGTGGTGGTCGGCACGGCGCTTCCTTTCAAGTCAGATCTCCTTACTTGAAGGACTGTACGGGGTGTCGCCGCTTCCAGGCAAGAGCCCTGACTAGAATCGTCACGTGGATTCCGCCAAGCCGACCCAGGACCTCGTCCGGGCGCTGACCGACGAGCACGTGCTGCGCGCCCTGATGCAGCACCGCCGGCTGACCCGCGCCGAGCTGGCCGTCGAGATCGGCATCTCCAAGCCGACCGCCGGCGAGAGCGTGCGCCGGCTGACCGAGCGAGGGCTGGTCGCCGACACGGGCCAGCGGACCCCGGGCGGGCGCGGCCGCGGGCGGGTCGGGTCCTACTACGCGCTGGACCCGTCGGTCGGCACGGCGCTGGCCGTCACGATCGCGCCCGAGGGCGTGGTCGCCGAAAGCCTGGACGTGTACGGCGACACGGTCGCCCGCGAGGCCCGCGGCGCCGACCCGAGCCGGGTGCCGGAAACGCTGGCGGAGGTCGTCGCCGCCACCGGACAAGCCGCCACCGGACACAAGGCCCGCCTCGCCGTCGTCGGCGCCGCCGACCCGGTGGACCGCGCCACCGGCCGGCTGGTGCAGCTGCCGGACGCGCCGTTCCTGGTCGGCGCCCTGGACCCGGTCGCCGTGCTGGCGCCGCACGTCGACGGCCCCGGGATCGTGGACAACGACGTGAACTGGGCGGCCCAGGGCGAGGCCGTCCGGGACGGCGGCCGGGGCGACATCGCGTACCGGTACAAGG
>NZ_JBFAZH010001115.1:0-2541 GCF_040681735.1 Actinoplanes sp. NPDC051633
GCATCCGGGCGGACTACTCGATGACCGAGGACCAGGCTTCCTGGGACTTGGCAAGGGCGTCGTCGACGCTCGACTTGTTCGTCAGCACGAGCTGGAGCTGCTCGTCGAAGGTGCGCATCAGGTCCTCGGACTTGGGCAGGCCGGTGAACTCGTTCGCCGGGGTGCCCTCCTGGTAGATCTCGAACGCGGTCTTGAACAGCGGGTCGCTCTTGGAGAGGTCCGGCTGCGCGGTCTTGTTGCCGGGGAAGCCGTTCGCCATCGTGCTCAGCTGCGCGTTGACCTCCTTGCTCATCAGGTACTGCACGAGCTTGAAGGACTCGGCCTTGTGCTCGGTCGAGTTCGAGACGCCGATCCCCCAGGACGCGTACGGCAGGCCGCGCTTGCCGGTGTAGGAGTCCTCAGCCGGCAGGGGCGCGACCGTGAACTTCAGGTCCGGGTTGTTCTTCTTGATCAGGTTGATGTGCGCCAGCGAGTCGATCATCATGCCGACCTGGCCGGTGGCGAACTTCTCGACCTTGTCCTGCTCCTTCATGGTGAGCGCGCCGGGTGCGATGACGCCGGCGTCGTTCAGGCTCTTCACGTACTCGACGACGCTCTTGACCTCGGGGCTCTGCAGGTTGGGCTTGCCGTCCTTGAGCATCGAGCCGCCGGACGCCCACAGCCAGGACATCACGTCGTTCTGGATGCCGTTCGGCACCGCGGTGTCGAGCGGGAGCGCCCAGCCCTTGACGTTGCCGCCGCTCGCGCTGATCTTCTTCGCCGCGTCGGCGAACTCCGTGCGCGTGCCGGGCACCTTGCTGACGCCGGCCTTGGTCAGCAGATCCTGGTTGACGAAGAGCGGGTAGACGAAGTTGACCACCGGGATCATGTACGTCTTGTCCTTGTACTGCACCGTGCTGGCGAGCTCGCTCGGGTCGTACTTCGCGTCCTCCATGAGCTTGGAGAGGTCGGCGATCGCGCCCTGCTTGGCGAAGTCGTTGACCCAGGCGCCGTCGAGGCCGACCACGTCGGGCAGCGTCTTCGAGGCCGCGCCGGTGACCAGCTGCTGCTTCGTCGACGCGTACGGCGCGCTGAGCAGCTTGACCTTGATGTTCGGGTTGGCCGTCGTGAAGTCGGCGATCATCTTGTCGAACTCCCCGGCCGGGAGCTCGGCACCCCACCACTGCGCGAACTCCAGCTCGACGGGGCCGGACGAGGCCGCGTCGCCGGAGTCGTCACCCGACCCGCACGCTCCTGCGAAGGCGACCAGCGCGGCCGCGGTCAGTGCCCCTATCAATCGTTTCGTTCGGCTTCCGCGTACCGCCATGGCGTGCTCCTTCTATCAAGATCTTTCTGTTCTCTGCCGGGTTGAGCTGACGTTAGCAGCGTGTTACGTCGTCGTACAAGGAAAGAACAGCAAAAAACTGCGAAGTACGGCATACTCTTGCGTCAGGGGCACGGAGGCCCAGGTGAAGCGGCTGAACGGGGGTGCGGCCGTCCGCTGTTCTGAGCAGCTTTGTGCAGTACGCGTGCGCGGTTGTGGCATACTGCCGCACTGACGAGGGGGATGCGGTGAGCGACAGGGACGAGCGGCAGCGCCATCTGCCGGCCGGGCGTAAGGCTCAGCTGGCCGCGTATGTCGCCGAAACCGGCCAGGTCACGGTGGGGGAGCTGGCCGAGCGCTTCGGGGTCTCGATCGACACCGTGCGGCGCGACCTCGACCAGCTCAGTGCCGACGGCGTCCTCGTGCGCACGTACGGCGGTGCGGTCAGCCTGTCGACCATCTCCCGCACCGACCGCGCGGTCGACCAGCGGCTCTCCATCCAGGAGCAGGAGAAGGAGAAGATCGCGGCGCTGGCCGCGGCGCTGGTGCAGGACGGCTCCACCATCATGATCAACGGGGGTACGACCACCCTCGCGCTGGCCCGTGAGCTGCGCCAGCACCGCGACCTCACCGTGGCGACCAACAACCTGCTGGTGCCGGGCGCGCTGCCACCCACGGCGATCCGCGACATCTACTTCTTCGGCGGGGCGGTGCGCTCGCTCACGCTGGCGACTATCGGGCCGGTCAGCTTCCGGGCAAACAGCGGCGCCGACCTCGACATCAGCTGCGACCTCGCGCTGATCGGCGTCGGCGCGGTTGCCGCGGACGCCGGCTACACGACCAGCAACCTCGCCGAGGCGGCCATGATGCAGGAGATGATCTCGCGCGCCGCCCGGGTGGCGATCCTCGCCGACTCCTCGAAGTTCGGCCGCCGCCTGTTCGCCCAGGTGTCGGAGCTCAGCGCGGCCGATTATCTGATCACCGACGCGACGCCGCCGCCGGACCTGCGCGACGCCCTGGCGGCGAGCGAGGTGGAGCTGATCACGCCCGCGTCAAAGGGCTAACTCCACGGCAGGTGTGACCGGTCGGCCCAGTAACGGTCGGCGGGCATCGCCAGCGTCTCGGCCCCCAGGTTCGAGTCGAGCTGGGCGACGGTCGCGGCCCCGGAGAGCACGACCGTGGCCCAGGGCTGTTGCAGCGCCGCGGCGATGGCGAGCACGTCACCGTTGGGGTGGACG
>NZ_JBFAZH010001116.1:0-2533 GCF_040681735.1 Actinoplanes sp. NPDC051633
CGGCGGGGGCCGGGTGGGTCCTTGTGGTGTTTGTCCCGGCTTTCTCCGCACCTTCCTGGGGGCTGCCCACCCCCGGGTCGGGGCCCACCGCCGCCGCGCTGCCCGGCGTGCGGCTCGCGGTCATCACCTCCGAGCCGGCCGAGCGACTGCCGCCCGTGCTCCGGGAGCGCCTCGACGGCCACTGGCGGGTGGACGACGCGCTCGACCCCCGCCAGCTCGCCGAGGCGGTGACCGGCCTCGGCCGCCAGATGGGACGGGTGGAACGCCTGATCGGCGCGCTCGAGCAGCTTCAGGTTCCGCTGGCGTACGTGCGGGAGACGCTCGGCATCGAGGGCATGGACGTGCAGACCGCGCTCAACGTGCGGGACAAGGCCCGGATGAAGTCGGTGCTGCACGCGGCCGGTGTGCCGTGTGCCCGGCACCAGTTGGTGCGGACTCCCGCCGAGGCGCTGACCTTCGCCGACGAGGTCGGGTTCCCGCTGGTGGCCAAGCCGCCGGCCGGCGCGGGTGCGCAGGCGACCTACCGGCTGGACGACCCGGCCGCGCTGCGGAGCTGGCTCGCCGCGATCCCGCCCGGTCCGGACGCGCCCGGCCTGCTCGAGGAGTTCCTGGTCGGCGAGGAGCACACCTTCGACAGCATCACGATCGGCGGGCAGACGATCTGGTCGTCGGTGTCCGACTACCTGCCGCCACCACTGGAGGTTCTCCGCAACCCGTGGATCCAGTGGACGGTGCTGCTGCCCCGCGAGATGGCGGACCCGGCGTACGACGGGATCTGGTCGGCCGGACCGGCCGCGCTGCGCGCGCTCGGCGTCCGCGACGCCCTCACCCACATGGAGTGGTTCCGGCGCCCCGACGGGTCGGTGGCGATCTCCGAGGTCGGGGCCCGCCCGCCGGGCGCCCAGATCACGTCGATGCTCGGCTACGTCCACGATGTCGACTTCTATCGCATCTGGGCGGAGTTGATGCTGCTCGACCGGTTCGACCCGCCGGAGCGCAGGTACGCCGCCGGCACCGCCTATCTGCGCGGCCAGGGCCGTGGCCGGGTCGGCGCGGTCCACGGCGTCGACAAGGTGCAGGCCGAGCTCGGCCACCTGGTCGTGGAGGCCAAGCTGCCGCAACCCGGCCAGCAGGCGTCGTCGAGCTACGAAGGCGAGGGGTACGTGATCGTCCGCGACCCGGACACCGAGGTGGTCCGGGATGCGCTGCGCCGCATCGTCACCGGAATTCGCGTCGAACTGGTGGAGCAGGAATGAACGTCGTGATGCTGTCACCCGGATATCCGGCCGAGATGGCCTACTTCACCCGGGCCCTGGCCGCGGTCGGCGCGACGGTGATCGGCGTCGGGGATCAACCGCCGTCCGAGCTGCCCTCGGCCGCCCGGGACGCCCTGGCGCACTACGAGCACGTGTCGCTGGCCGACGAGAACGCGGTGCTGGCCGCCCTGCACGGCCTGGCCCGGTACGCCCGGATCGAGCAGGTGGAGTGCCTCTGGGAGCCGTACATGCTGCTCGCCGCGCGGATCCGGGAGTCGTTCGGGCTGCCCGGCCTGTCGGTCGCGCAGACGGTGCCGTTCCGGGACAAGGAACGCATGAAGCAGGCGATCGACGCCGCCGGCATCCGCACCCCCCGGCACGCCGCCGCCACCAGCGTCCACGGTGTGTGGGAGGCCGCCGAGCGCATCGGCTACCCGCTGATCGTCAAGCCGATCGCCGGCGCCGGCTCGGCCGACACCTATCGCATCGACGGCCCGGAGGAGCTGTCGACGGTGCTGCCGCTGCTGCGGCACGTGCCCGAGGTGAGCGTGGAGGAGTTCATCGACGGCGAGGAGTTCACGTACGACACCATCTGCGCGAACGGTGCCGTCCTGTTCGAACACATGCTGTGGTACCGGCCCCGCCCGCTGCAGATGAAGCAGCACGAGTGGATCAGCCCGGTGTCGCTGTCGCTGCGCGACCTCGAGGTGCCCGACCTGCGGGCCGGCCGGGAGATGGGCACGGCGGTCATCGCGGCGCTGGGCTTCACCACCGGCTTCACCCACATGGAGTGGTACCGCAAGGACGACGGCGAGGCCGTCTTCGGCGAGATCGGCGCGCGGGTGGCCGGGGCCCGGGTGGCCGACCTGATGAACTACGCGACCGACGGCGACGTGTACGTCGCATGGGCCGAGGCGGTCGTGCACGGCCGGCTCTCCAAGCCGCTGGAACGCCGGTACAACGCCGGTGCGATCTTCAAACGGGCGCAGGGCGCCGGCGCGATCACCCGCGTGGAAGGGCTGGACAAGCTGCTCAGCGAGTACGGCGACGCGGTGGCCATGATCGACCTGTTGCCGATCGGCGCGCAGCGCCGGGACTGGCAGGCCACCGTGGTCAGCGACGGCTCGATCATCGTGCGGCACCCCGAGCTGCAGCGGGTGATCGAAATGACCGAGCGGTTCGCCGCCGACCTGCAGATCTACGCCGGCTGAGATGTCGGATCTGCGTGCCGCAATGGCACGGGTGCTGCCCGGCATCCGGGCCGACCTGGAGTCGCT
>NZ_JBFAZH010001117.1:0-2531 GCF_040681735.1 Actinoplanes sp. NPDC051633
GCTGGACCGGCTGCGGTCGGCCGGCGCGGCGGACGCCTGGTGCACGCCTGCGCTGATGCGCAAGGGCCGGCCGGGTCAGGTGCTGACCGTGCTGGTCGACCCGGCCCGGCTCGACGTCGTGTGCCGGCTCGTCTTCACCGAGACGACCACGCTGGGGCTGCGCGTGCACGACGTCCGGCGGGTCGCTCTGCACCGCGACGAGATCGAGGTCACAGTGGCCGGCCGGCCCATCGCGGTGAAGCGCGGCCGGCTCGGATCGCAGGTCGTCACGGTGCAGCCGGAGTACGACGAGGCCCGATCCGTCGCCGAGCAGGCCGGCATGCCTGTCGCCGAAGTGCTCGACCGCGCGCGGGCGGCGGCCTACTGTGCCGTCCATGACTGAAGTTCCGGGCGGTTTCGACGTCCGTGCCTTCACCCGGACCGCACAGGGCCGGTTCTCCGACGAGCTCGACCTCGACTTGTTCGCCACCCAGCCGCTCACCACCGTCGACCGGGCTCAGGTCCGCTTCCTCGCCAGGGTCGAGGGAGCGAGCATGGACCACTTCCGCGACGTGCTGATGACCGCGACCCACAAGGATGCCCGGGTCACCGCCTTCCTGGTCACCTGGGCGTACGAACGGCAGTGGCTGGCCGACGCGCTGAACGCTGTGCTGGCCGCGCACGGCGAGCCCGCCGCCGGCGAGTCGCCCGAGGGTGAGCCCCGGCGCCGGTTGTCGGAGCGGCGTGCCCGGCGTGGCCCGTTGTGGCGGGCGCTCGGCTCGATCCGGCAGGGCGAGGCCGTGGTGGCCGCGCACGTGACCCTCGGCCTGGTCGACGAGTGGGTGATGGCGGCCGCGTACGAAGCGGTGGCCGAGCGCGCCGGCAACAGCACCCTGACGAAGGTGCTCGACCGCATCACCGCGGTGCGTCTGCGGCATCACGAGTTCTTCGCCACCGAGGCCGACCGGCGCCTGCGGGAGTCCGGGCGGGCCGCCCGCCTGACCCGGAGCGCGCTGCGGCATGCGGTGTGGCCGATCGGCGCGCTGCGCCGTGCGGCGGCCGACCGCGATCGGTTCGCCCGGACCGTTTTCGGCGGCGCAGACGGACGCGGCCGGGCCGAGGCGATCGGCGCCCGCGTCGCCGGACTGCCCGGGCTGGCGGCGGTCGACGGTTCCGTGATCCGAATCCTGATGACTTCCGCCCGCCCGGGGCCTTAGGTTCTCCGCATGGCTTTCGACATCGACGAGTACGCGGCCACCTCCCGCGCGGTGCGATTCGACGATCTGGACCTCGACCACTTCCGGGACAATCCGCTGCCCGCCGACACTCTGCGCACGTTGCGCTACATGACCGACGTCGAGTACCACACCATCTGCTACACCCGCGATCTGCTCACCACGCCGTCGCATGCCGACGACGACGTGGCCCGGTTCATGGTGACCTGGAACCGGGAGGAGTTCTGGCACGGCGAGGCGCTCGCGGCCGTCCTGCGGGTGCACGACATCGAGGTGGACTTCGACCAGCTGAAGGCGAACCGGCTGAAGTTCGGGTGGAAGGACGCACTGGACCCGGCGGGGCAGTCGATCCTCGGGCGGCTGGTCGGGCCGGACTTCATCGCCGTGCACATGTCGTGGGGTGCGGCCAACGAGTTCACGGCGGTGTCCGCGTACCGGCGGATGGCCGCGCTGGCGACCGACTCGGTGCTGGCCCAGCTGCTGCGCCGGATCGCGCAGCAGGAGACCAAGCACGTCGCGTTCTACGCCTCCCAGGCCCGCAAGCGGCTGGCCGCCAGCCGCAAGGCGCAGCGGATCACGCGGTTCCTGCTCAACCACGCGTGGGCGCCGGTGGGTTCGACCATCATGGATCGTTCGGAGGTCCGCTTCGTCTTCGGCCAGATCATGAGCGGCCCCGAGGGCACCGCCGAGGCACGTCGCCTCGACGGCAACCTCAGTTCCTTCCCGGGCCTGTCCGGGCTGCAGATCTTCACGAAGGCGTTCAGCAAGCTGCTCGCCGACGGCGCGCCGCCTTCGCCTGCCTAGGCCGCGGGCTGCCAGACGTAGGTGCGGGCCGGGCCGGCCACCGTCGCGCCGCGGAAGTTCGCGTTGACCTGGGCGGTCTCCCGCGCGTTCGGGTTCGGGTTGGTGCACGACACCGGCGCGCTGCTGCCCGACATCAGGTCGGCGCACAGGCCGGTGCGGCGGTCGGGGAGCCCGAGGATGTGACCGAACTCGTGCGCCGCGATGCGCGGCGGGTAGTAGCCCTGGTTCACCGCCTGCCGGCCCATGTACCAGCGGCCGTTGCCGAGCGAGGTGCTGTAGGTGCGCGGCCAGCCGTTGTCCGCGTACACCCGGATGTTGGGGGTGCGCCCGGCCGGCACCGGCACCAGCCGCACGTTGGCCGCCCGGCTGTTCCAGATCTGCGCGCCCTCGTTCACCACCTCAAAAACCTTTCAAAAACCATCAATCCACAAAAATACCACGCGAATGACACTCAAAATACAAGACTACAATTAAAAAATACTTTACAATTAAAAAATACTTAGAATAAAATAC
>NZ_JBFAZH010001118.1:0-2530 GCF_040681735.1 Actinoplanes sp. NPDC051633
CGTGTCGCCGGCCGGCTCGCACAAGCCGAACACCGCCGTGCCGCAGGCCTACTACAACGCCTCGGCCGGCGTCCGGCGGCTCACCACCGAGACCGGTGCGGGGCAGTGGGGCACGGCGCTCGCCTTCGCCAGCGCGCAGTTCGGCCTCGAGTGCGAGATCTGGCAGGTACGCGCGTCGTACGACCAGAAGCCGTACCGCAAGATGATGATCGAGACCTTCGGCGGCACCGTCCACCCGTCGCCGTCGACCCTGACGGCGGCCGGCCGGGCCGTGCTGGACAAGGACCCGGACTCGCCCGGCTCCCTGGGCATCGCGATCAGCGAGGCGGTCGAGATCGCCGCCCAGCACCCGGACACCAACTACGCCCTCGGCAGCGTGCTCAACCACGTGCTGCTGCACCAGACGATCATCGGCGAGGAGGCGATCCTGCAGCTCGCCAAGGCCGGCGACACCCCGGACGTGATCGTCGGCTGCACCGGCGGCGGCTCCAACTTCGCCGGCCTCGCCTTCCCGTTCCTGCGGGAGAAGCTGGCCGGCACGATGAACCCGGTGATCCGCGCGGTCGAACCGGCCGCCTGCCCGTCGCTGACCAAAGGCGTGTACGCGTACGACTTCGGCGACACCGCGGGGATGACCCCGCTGATGAAGATGCACACCCTCGGCCATGACTTCATCCCGGACCCGATCCACGCCGGCGGCCTGCGCTACCACGGCATGTCGCCGCTGATCTCGCACGTCTACGAGCTCGGCCTGATGGAGGCGGTCGCCAAGACGCAGCGGGAGTGCTTCGAGGCGGGTGTGCAGTTCGCGCGTACCGAAGGCATCATCCCCGCGCCCGAGCCGACGCACGCCCTCGCGGCCTGCATCGAGGAGGCGCTGCGCTGCAAGGAGACCGGCGAGCCCAAGGTGATCCTGACCGCCCTGTGCGGCCACGGGCACCTGGACCTGCCCGCCTACGGCCGCTTCCTGGCCGGCGACATGGTCGACCACGAGCTGTCCGACGCGTCGCTGGCGGCCGCCGTGGCGGGGCTGCCCTCGGTGCCGGCGGTTTCCTAGAATGCATCGATGAGGCAAGCGCTGGTCGTTCGCGGGGGCTGGGACGGGCATCAGCCCGTCGAGGCAACCGACCTGTTCCTTCCGTTTCTCAAGGACCATGACTTCGAGGTACGCGTCACCGACTCGCCGTCCGTCTATGCCGATCCCGCCGTGATGGGCGGCGTGGACCTGATCCTGCAGTGCATGACCATGTCGACGATCACCGCGGAGGAGGTCGCCGGGCTCGTCGCGGCCGTCGAGGCGGGCACCGGCCTGGCCGGCTGGCACGGCGGCATCTGCGACGCGTACCGGGCCAGTGCCGACTACCTGCAACTGGTCGGCGGGCAGTTCGCCGCGCACGCCTCCCGCTACGCGCCGGGGGAGCGGTCGGGGGAGCAGGCCGACAACTACGTCCCGCACCGCATCGAGATCACCGCCGGCGACCATGAGATCACCCGGGGGATCGCCGACTTCGAGCTGGAGACCGAGCAGTACTGGGTCCTGACCGACGACTACAACGAGGTGCTGGCCACCACGACGACCGCGACCCGTTCGTGGGGCGCCTGGCAGCGGCCGGTCACCTGTCCCGCGGTCTGGACCCGGCAGTGGGGCGCCGGCCGGGTCTTCGTCGCGACCCCGGGTCACCGGGTCGAGGTCCTGCAGGATCTGAACGTGCGCACGATCGTCGAGAGGGGCCTGCTGTGGGCGGCACGCTGAGGGTCGGCGTGGTCGGCGCCGGGAAGATCAGCGGCCAGTACAGCTCGACCCTCGCCCGGCTGTCCGGCCTGCCGGTGACGGCCGTGGCCGATCTGGACGCGGCCCGGGCGCGGGATCTGGCCGGCCGGCATCCCGAGGCGCGGGCCGTTCCTCTCGACACGCTGCTCACCGCCGACGACGTCGACGTCGTGCTGAACCTGACCATCCCGGCCCAGCACGCACCCGTGGCCCTCGCCGCGATCGCGGCCGGCAAGCACGTGTACGGGGAGAAGCCGCTGGCCGCCACCGGTGCGGACGGGCTCGCCGTGGTGTCGTCGGCGAACGCCGCCGGCGTGCGGGCGGCGTGCGCGCCGGACACGGTGCTCGGCACGGGGGTGCAGACCGCCCGGGCCGCCGTGGACGCCGGACTGATCGGCGTGCCGCACTCGGCGACCGCGTTCATGACAACGCCCGGTCACGAGCGGTGGCATCCCGACCCGGAGTTCTACTATCTGCCTGGCGGCGGGCCGCTGTTCGACATGGGCCCGTACTACCTGACCGCGCTGGTGCATCTGCTCGGCCCGGTGGAGCGGGTGGTCGGGATGTCCGGCCGTCCGCGGACCGAGCGGGTGATCGGGGACGGACCGCGGGCGGGCACGGCGTTCGGGGTCGAGATCGACACCCACGTGAGCGGGGTGCTGCGGCACGCGAGCGGGGTCCTGACCACGCTGATCATGAGTTTCGACGTGTGGGCGACCCACCTGCCGTGGATCGAGGTGTACGGCGCGACGGGCTCCC
>NZ_JBFAZH010001119.1:0-2530 GCF_040681735.1 Actinoplanes sp. NPDC051633
GTGGTGCCCGAGGTACTCGTCGCGGCGACGGAGCATCACGGCGAGCATGAGCGGGAACATCAGGATGTGTTCCAGCGCCATCGCGGCGCCGGCGCCCATGACGCCCGCCCACACGACGGGGATCAGGAGGAGTGCGGGCACCAGCATGACGGCGCTCATCTCGACGGTGGCGGGCCAGCCGTGCCGCCGGATCCGCATCCAGACCCCCATGCCCAGGGCCATGGTCAGGCCCATCTCGGCGATCGTGAGCTTGGGATGTGTGGCCATGGAGTAGTCGACTCCGGCGAGGGCCAGCGCCCCGCGGAGAGCGCCGCCCAGCACGACCATGCCCGCGAACATGGCGACCACCATCTCGAGGTAGTGCAGGGCGAAGCGCTTCCAATTGCGCGACGTCGTCTGAGCCGGCGTCGCAACGACCTTGTGCGGTGCATTCATGCATCGAGGATCCCTGCCGACGACCCGCCCGGCCAGATGCCGCCGTCATCAACCGTGCATCCGTGATGCACGAGCGCCGTGTGCATTCTGCACATCCGCCTCCGCCGCCACCGTTACCACCAGCTCGTACAGATCGCCGGAACGGCCCGCGTGCAGCGACCCGCCGAGCGCCCGCACCCGGTCGGCCAGGTTGAGCAGGCCGTTCCCGCCACAGCGCGCGGCGGTGCCGGCCGCGCGCCCGTCCACGCCGTCGTTGGCGATGCAAAGGACGAATGCCCGGTCGCGGATGGACAGTTCGACCCAGCACCTGGTCGCCGGCGAGTGACGCAGGACGTTCGTCACCGCCTCGCGCAGCACCGTGGCCATGACCTGATCCAGGTCGTCGGGCAGAGATGGCGTCGGTGCCGGCAGGGAACGCTTCACCTCGATGCCGATCGAGCCGAGGAGCGCCGCGGCGGTGTCGAGCTCGGCGACGAACGACAGGGCCGACCCGCCGGCGGTGATCTTGTCGAGCTCGATGCGCGTCCGCTCGGCCAGCTGCGCGAGCGTGCGGATCTCGGCCGCGGCGCGCGCATCGTCGCGGCCGATCAGCTTGACCGCCAGGTCGCACTTCAGTGCCACCGCCGACAGCCCCAGGCCGAGGACGTCGTGGGAGTCCTGCGCGACCCGTACGCGTTCGCGCTGCACCGCCTCACGGGCCAGGTCGCGACGTACGAGTTCCAGTTCCTCGGCCAGGTCGGTGAGCCGGGACAGGCCGTACACGCCGAACCCGATCGCCGTTGACCCGCCGGCCAGATACAGGCCGACCGCCACGTCGCCGGGATACATCAGGACCCACTGCACCCCGTTGGCGGTCGCGATGGCGATGAACGCCGGCCACGCCCAGCGGCCGCGGATCAGGAGAAGGGCGGACGCCGCGGGAAAGCTGCCGAGGGCGGTGCCGGACATGTCCCGGTTGCCCATCGCGGCCACGATGAGAGCACCCAGGAGCAGCACCTGAACGGTCAGGGTCAGTGGCCACGCCCGCGGCCGGCGGCCGTCCCGGCCGGCCAGCGAGTGGTAGAGCTGGATGATCACGATGCCGACGATCGCGACGGTCCCCGCGGCCCTGGTCGCCGGATCGGCGGCGACGTCCGTGACGATCACGACATGGTGCGCGCCGAGCACCAGCAGATTCACGATCAGCACGAGCAGCGCCAACCGCGGTGCGATCGTGTTGCCTACGCGAGACGCCTCCGGACCGCGGTCGGCGAGCTTGCCGGCGACGACCTGCCGGACCTGTTCCGTGGCCTGACGTGCCAGCGTCGCGGCATCCACCAGGGCTGCGCGTGCCTCGTCCGCCGACCGCGACAGCATCGTGAGCGCCGACCCGGCCCGGGCCGTGACCACCTGCAGCCGGTCGCCGACGGCCGTGCCGAGGCGGACCGCGGCGTCCAAGCGCTCCCGCGTCACCGCCTGACCCGCCAGGGTGGTCCGCGCCGCCCGGAGCTCGGTGACCAGATCACCCAGCCGGACCAGGCCGAACAGCGGCAGAGCCATGTCGATCGGAGCCACGAAGACGATCGAGAGGAACTGGTTCCCGTCCACGGGATAGGGGCTCAGCACCCACAGGCGCAGCACCGCCTCCACGGCGACGGCAGCGCCGAAGAGCAGCCACGAGACCCGGGCCGGCAGGGTGAGCAGCAGGAGGCCGCCGAGCAGGCCGGACAGGCCCAGGGCCCAGCGCTCCCCGAAGAACACGAACGGGGCGTAGGTCACCACCACCTGCACGGTCAGGAGCAACCACTTGTGACGATCCCACGCGATCCGCCCGGGCGGGGTGGTGTACCAGAGTGGCAACAGGAACGCGGCGGCCGCCACGGCGGCTCCCGCCGAACCGTTCCCCAGCGCGTCGGCGGCCGCCGCCCGGGTGGAGAGCATGAGGCAGAGGAAGGCAGCCGGAAAGGCCCAGACCAGTCCGGGTACGCCGACCACACGCTCACCTCCGGCCACATCGCCTCCGGCTCGAGGATAGAAGCCGCGGCCTTCCTCTGCCTCATGCTCTCCACCCGGGCGGCGGCCGCCGACGCGCTGGGGAACGGTTCGGCGGGAGCCG
>NZ_JBFAZH010001120.1:0-2527 GCF_040681735.1 Actinoplanes sp. NPDC051633
GGCAAGGCTCTGCTGCTGGAGAAGCCCCTCGCGCTCGACCTCGGCGGCGCCCGGGCACTCGCCGACGCCGTCGCGGAGCACGGCGTGGTCACCCAGCTCGTGCTGACCAAGCGCTATCACCGCAGTACCCGGGCCTTCCTCGCCGCGGCGGCGAGCTTCGACGCGGCCGGCGCCATGACCCGGTACCTGCACGGCGCCTTCCTGAGCGGCGAGATGGCAACCGGCTGGCGGCTGACCCGCGGCGCGCTGTACGACCTCGGCCCGCACCTGCTGGACCTGGCCGACGCCGCCCTCGGGCCGATCGAGGACGTGCGCGCCACCGGCGACAGCCGCCGCTGGATCGAGCTCACCTGCCGGCACCGCGGCGGCGCGGTCAGCCAGATGTCACTGTCCGGCGCCGTCGGGCTGGCGTCCTCGCGGGCCGGGATCGAGCTGTTCGGCCCGGCCGGGACCCTGGCCCTCGACTTCGCCACGATCGACCACCAGCAGTGCTGGCCGACGCTGCGTGCCGAGTTCGCCGCGGCCGTGCGCTCCGGCGTGCCGCACAACCTCGACGTCCGCCGCGGGCTGATGCTGCAGGAACTGCTCGACCGCGCGGAGTCCGCGCATCGGCGATCCTGAGCCTCACCCCTTGTCGGCGCCCGCGGTCAGCCCCTCGGTGAGCAGGCGTTCAGCGGCGAAGAACAGGATGACGATGGGCAGGGTGAGCACCACCGAGCCCGCCATCAGCACGGTCTTGCTGACCTCGATGCCGCCCGAGAGTTGCGCCAGCCCGAGCGACACCGTCCAGTCGGCGCGATCCTCCACCAGGAACAGCAGCGCGAACAGGAACTCGTTCCACGCGATCATGAAGATGTACAGCGCGTTGGCCATCACCGCCGGGGCGGCCAGCGGCAGGATCACCTTGCGCAGGGTCTGCAACCGGGTGTACCCGTCGACCGCCGCCGCCTCCTCGAGACTCTCCGGGATGGTGGACAGGTAGTTGCGCAGCATGTAGATCGACACCGGGACGGTCTGCGCGAT
The DNA here is from genome assembly GCF_040681735.1 of Actinoplanes sp. NPDC051633. Classification (NCBI taxonomy): domain Bacteria; kingdom Bacillati; phylum Actinomycetota; class Actinomycetes; order Micromonosporales; family Micromonosporaceae; genus Actinoplanes; species Actinoplanes sp. NPDC051633. The sequence goes on from NZ_JBFAZH010001120.1 coordinate 1,024, forward strand.
GTAGACGATGGTCAGCCCGGCCAGCGACCCGCGCAGCCCGAGCCGGGTGAACAGGACGAACAGCGGGATCGCCAGCAGGATCGACGGGAACAGGTACACCGCCAGGAACAGGAAGTGCACCTGCTTGCGCCCGACGAACCGCAGCCGGGTCACCGCGTACGCGCCGGGGATCGACACCAGCAGGGTGAGGATCGTGGCGGCCGCCGACACGATCGCCGAGTTCGTCAGGAACTGCACGAAGCCCTGGCCGCCGTCGTCGGCGGAGGTGAGCACCTCCCGGTACGTCGTCAGCGTCCACTCGGAGAGGCCGCCCCAGAGCCGGCCGGGATTCTGCAGCAGCTCGTCGATCGGGCGGACCGAGAGCAGCAGCATGTAGAGGAACGGGAACAGCGTCACCACGAGCAGGATCGCGATGACCACCCAGCGCAGCACCCGGAACAGCCGGATCTCGAACGTCGCCCGGTCCATCAACTCTCCTCGACGCGGGGGGCCAGGAACCGCAGGTAGATCGCCAGCAGCACGATCAGTCCGGCGGCGAGCACCAGCGCCTGCGCGGAGGCGGCGCCGATGTCGAAGCGGGCGGTGAGGAACTCGTACACCCGGATGCTGACCACCTCGGTGCCGGCACCGCCGCCGGTGAGCAGGTACACGTCGTCGAACTTGTTGAAGGTCATGATGAACCGCAGCACGGTGAGCAGCGCGATGACCGGACCCAGCTGCGGAAGCAGGATGTGCCGGAAGCTCTGGGTGGGCGCGGCGCCGTCGACCAGCGCAGCTTCCTCCAGCTCGCCCGGGACGGCCTGCAGCCGGGCGAGGAGGAACAGGAAGGCGAACGGGAAGTACCGCCATGCCTCGAAGGCGATGACCGTGAACAGCGCCAGTGGGACGTCCACCTGCCAGCCGAAGATCGACAGTGCGTACTCGCGCTGGCCCAGGAAGTCGATCGGCCGGTCCCAGCCGAAGAATCGCGTACCCCAGTCGTTGGCCAGGCCGAACTGGGGGCTGAGCAGGATCTCCCAGACGAACGTGACGGACACGACCGGAGCCACGTACGGCAGCAGGACCGAGGCGCGCACGAAGGTCCGGCCGCGGAACCGCCCGCGCAGGGCGAGCGCCGCCACCAGGCCGAACAGGATCGACAGCGCGGTGCTGCCGATCGTGTAGACCAGGGTGGTCCACAGCGACGACCAGAAGCCCGGTGAGCCCAGCACCAGCTCGAGGTTGCGCAGCGTGTAGTCGCCGAAGACGCTCGCCTGCCGGATGTTGATCAGCCGGATCCGCTGGAACGCCAGCATGATCGTCCACACGATCGGGATCACGACGACGACCAGCACCACGATCAGGGTCGGCGACAGGTACGCCAGACCGGCGCGGTTCTCCCGCTGGCGCAGCGTGAGCGGCCGCCGGGCGCGCTCTTTCGGTTTCGGTGCCGCCGTGCCGGGCGGCCGGGTGGCGACCATCACTCCAGCGACTTCTGGATGGTCCGCACGTCCTCGGTGGCGCG
>NZ_JBFAZH010001121.1:0-2524 GCF_040681735.1 Actinoplanes sp. NPDC051633
ACGAGCGGGTACACCGCCGCGGCCCAGACCTCGCCCAGCCGCACCACGGGGTCGCCGCCGGCGGTGGGGATCGGCGCGACCACGAATTTCGCCCCGGTGTCGCGCAGCGCCCGCGCGGTGTCCAGCGCCCGGCGCAGCCGGCCGAACGCCGCGTCCGGCGACTCGCTGTCGGCCTTCCGCGTCACCCGCAGGTCGTCGACCGTGACGAACCACCGCCCGCCGGCCGGGTCGGTCGCCACCCAGTGGTGGCTGCCGAAGCCGACCGGGGCGTGGGTCAGCGAGGACACGGCCACGCCCCACTCGCGGGTCAGCGCGGCGGCCAGGGCGGTCTCATCGAAATCGGTCGGCAGGCTCTGCACGCGCCGATTCTGTCAGGGCGTCACGTGATGCTGAAAGGCGTGGTCAGCACGTCGCGAGAGTTGGGACCGACCCGCAACTCGAAGGCGCCCGGCTCCACCACCCGATCACCGTCGGCGGTGACCAGCGTGCAGTCCGCGGCCGGCAGCTCGATCGTCACCGTGACGCTCTGCCCGGCGGGCACCTCCACCTGCCGGTACGCCTTCAGCTCCTGCACCGCCCAGGTGACGCTGGTGACCACGTCGTGGACGTAGGCCTGCACGGTCTCCAGCGCCGGCCGCCGACCGGTGTTGGTCAGCCGCACCGAAGCCCGCAGCACCTCGTCGCGGCCGATCCGCGCCCGCTCGGTCGTCAGGTCCGAGTAGTCGATCGTGGTGTAGCTCAGCCCCTCGCCGAACACGAACTGCGGGTCCTGGGTCAGGTCGGCGTAGCGGCGGCCGTGCTGCCCGCGGATCTGGTTGTAGTAGACCGGCTGCTGGCCGACGTGCCGGGCCACCGAGATCGGCAGCCGGCCGCACGGCTCGATCGCGCCCAGCACCAGCTCGGCGATCGCCCGGCCGCCGCGCATGCCGGGGTTGAACGCGGCGATCACCGCGTTGGCGCTCGTCGCCGACGGGGGCAGCACGAGCGGCTTCGAGGAGATCAGCACGACGACCATCGGGGTGCCGGTGGCGGCCACCGCGTCGAGCAGCGCGATCTGGCCGCCCTGCAGCTCCAGCGTTGCGGTCGACCTGTTCTCGCCGGTCAGCGCCACGGTGTCGCCGACCACGACGACCGCCACGTCGGCCTCGCGGGCCACCCGCACCGCCTCGGCGAGCTGCGCCTCGTCGACCGGGGCGCCCTCCGAGATCGGCGGGCGGGGCTGGCCGTCCGGGTACGTGGCGCCCTCCGGGTCGGGCACCAGGTGCTCGATGTCGGCTCCCCGGGCGAACGTGACCTTCTCGGAGAAGGCGCGGAAGCCGTCGACGACTGTCTCGATCATCTCGCGGGGCTGGCCGTCCGGCATCCAGTCGACCTGGCCGGAGTCGCCGGCCCAGTCGCCGAGCTGGGCGGACGGGTCGTCGGCGTTGGGGCCGAGGACGGCGATCCGCAGGCCCGGCTCGAGCGGCAGCAGGCCGTCGTTGCGCAGCAGCACCAGCGAGCGGCGGGTCACCTCGAGGTTGAGATCGGTGTGCTCGGGGCTGCCGATCACCGCCGCCTGCCGGTCCGCGTCCGGTCCGCGCGGGTTCTCGAAGAGGCCGAGGCGGAATTTCAGCCGGAGGATCCGGCGTACCCCCTCATCGATCTCGTCCTCGGTCAGTAGGCCGCGCGCGACCGCCTCCTGCGCGCCCTCGAACACCCCCGGCGTGGTCATCATCAGGTCGTTGCCGGCCCTGATGGCCAGTGCCGACGCCTGCGCGAGGTCGGCGCAGACGGCCTGCTCCCAGACCATGCGCCCGACGTTGTCCCAGTCGGTGACCAGCGTGCCGTCGAAGCCCCACTCGCCCTTGAGCACGTCGTTGAGCAGCCAGCGGTTCGCGGTGATCGGCACGCCGTCCATCGACTGGTAGCCCAGCATGAACGTGGCGACGCCCTCGCGGGCGACCCGCTCGAACGGCGGCAGGAACCAGGACCGCAGCTTGCGCCGGCTGATGTCGGCCTCGCTGGCGTCCCGCCCGCCCTGGGTCTCGGAATACCCGGCGAAGTGCTTCGCGGTGGCCAGGATGGCGGTCGGGTCGGTGAGGCCGCCGCCCTGGTAGCCGCGGACCATCGCCGCGCCCAGCTCACCGATCAGGAACGGGTCCTCGCCGAACGTCTCGTCCACCCGGCCCCAGCGCAGGTCGCGCGCGATGCAGAGGACGGGGGAGAAGGTCCAGTGCACACCGGTCGCGGACACCTCGACGGCGGTCGCCCGGGCCACCCGCTCGACCAGCGCCGGATCCCAGCTCGCCGCCATCGCCAGCTGAGTGGGGTAGATCGTCGCGCCCGGCCAGAACGAGTGCCCGTGGATGCAGTCCTCGGCGGTGATCAGCGGAATACTCAGCCGGGTCCCGGCGGCCAGGTCGATGGCCTCCAGCAGGCGGGGCGGCGAGGTGTGCAGGATCGACCCGGCGAGCTTGCCGGTGACGATCTCCTTGAGGTCGCCGCGGGCGTCCAGCTGCAGCATCTGCCCGACCTTCTCGGCCAG
>NZ_JBFAZH010001122.1:0-2523 GCF_040681735.1 Actinoplanes sp. NPDC051633
ATCTCGAACCCGACGGCCCCGTCGACCGTGCGACCGCGGGCCTGGATCTCGTGCGCCGGGTCGAACGTGCCGGTCACCGTGACCTTCGTCCAGGCCAGCTCGGCGCCGGGCGCCGGGCCCGCCGTGGACGGCGCGGAGGGGCGGGCCAGCACGGAGGTCAGCGGCACGGGCGCGGCCGACTCCGCCGCGTCGATGCGGTCGTTGATCGCGCTGCGTTCGTGGTACCGGTGCAGCTGCCAGTTGCCGAGGAACACCATGACCACCGAGGCGGCCACGGTGAGCGCCGCCGCGGCCAGCCAGCGCGGCGTCAGCAGGAACCGGTACACCCCTCCGAGGTTACCGGGCCCCCAAGATCGCAGCGCCGGGGCGGTGGCCGGGTAGGGTGCAACGTCCGGCCGTCGATCGACAACTCGGCCGGGGCGCCGGGGGAGGCGCCTGGAGGGGGGTGTCGCAATGACCGCTCAGCCGCGCCTGTTGGTGAGCGCGCCGGCGTCGGGGCACGGCAAGACCGCGATCGCCGTCGGCCTGCTGGCGGCCTATGCGTCCCGGGGGCTGCACCCGGCCGGCTTCAAGGTCGGGCCGGACCACACCGACGCCGCGTACCTGGGATTGGCCGCCGGACGCCCGGGCCGCAACCTCGACCTGCGACTGACCGGCTCGCAGCGGATCGCGCCGCTGTTCGCGCACGGCGCCGCCGGCTCGCGGATCGCCGTCATCGAGGGCGCGATGGGGCTGTTCGACAGCCTGACCGGGCAGCCGGAGATCGACGGCACGGCCGCGGTCGCGGCCACCCTGCGCGCGCCGGTCGTGCTGGTCATCGACGTCGCGTCGATGGGCCACTCGGTGGCCGCCGTGGTGCACGGCTTCCGGATGTTCGACGAGATGGTCCACCTCGGCGGGGTGATCCTCAACCGGGTCGGGTCCGACCGGCACGAGCAGCTCCTGCGCAGCGCCCTCGACGACATCGGCGTGCCGGTCTTCGGGGCGATGCGGCACGGCGCACTGCCCGACGTGCTGCCCGCCCGCGCGCTGGGCCCGGTGCCGATCGCGCAGCTCACCGGTGAGGCGGGCCGGGCCACCCAGGTGCTCGGCGAGGCCGTCGGCCGCGGCGTCGACCTGGACCGGCTGCTGGCGCTGGCCGCGTCCGCGCCCGAGATCTCCGCCCCGGCGTGGTCCGCGGCCGAGGCGGTCGGTGGCGCCCTCAAGGACCGTCCGCGCCCGGTGATCGCGCTGGCCGGCGGCCCCGGCGCGGCGTATTCCTACGCGGAGACCGTGGAGCTGCTGACCGCGGCGGGCGCGGACGTCGCGGTGGTCGATCCGTTGCGCGACGAGAAACTTCCCCATGGGGTACGCGGACTCGTCGTCGGCGCCGGCCTGCCGGAGTCGTACGCGTCCGAGCTGTCCGCCAACCGCCGCCTGAAAGCCGCGGTGGCCGAGCTCGCCGAGCGGGGCCTGCCGATCGCCGCCGAGGGCGCGGGTCTCACCTGGCTGGCCCGTGACTTGGACGGGTTGCCGATGTGCGGGGTGATCGACGCGTCCGCGCGCACCGGAGAGCACATCGTGGCCGGCTATCGGGAGGCGACCGCCGCCGCGCCGTCGCTGCTCGCCCCGCCCGGCGCGCGCGTCACCGGCTACAAGCAGATCCGCTCGGTGGTCACCCCGCGCGCCGGCGAGGTCCCCGCCTGGACCTGGTCGGGCGGCCACCCCGAGGGCTTCGTCCGGCGTCAGCTGCACGCCTCCCAGCTGGGCCTGCACTGGGCCGGCTTCCCCGAGATCGCGCGCCGCGTGGTGGCCGCCGCCGCGCCGCGGGACAGCGAGGAGCGGACGGCGGAGCTCAACGTCCGGAACATCGCCGATGCGGACACGGCGGATGTCGTGGCCCGTCCGTAATCTAAAGGCACAGGAAGGAGGCAGATCATGGCCGACCGTGTGCCGCTGGACTTCGACCCTCCGGTGCGTCAGCTGAGAGCGATTCTCCTCGGCGTCGCCGATGACGACCTGACCGCCCCGACGCCGTGCCCAGGCTGGACGGTCGGCGCCTTGTTGTCCCACTTGATGGGGTTGTCCTATGCGTTCGCGGCCGCCGCCCGCAAGTCCGACGACGCGCCCGGCGTCAGCTGCCCGCCGCCCGAGCCGTCCGCCGCCGATCTGCCCACCCACTGGCGTTCCCGGCTGCCCGTGCTGCTCGCCGAGCTGGAGACGGCTTGGCGCGACCCGGCCGCCTGGACCGGCACTGCGACCGCCGGCGGCGTGACCATGCCGGCCGCCGACATGGGCGTGGTCGCGATGAACGAGGTCGTGCTGCACGGCTGGGATCTGGCGCAGGCCACGGGCCAGGAGTTCTTCACCGACCCGCGGATCCTCGACACGCTGCTGGAGTTCCTGTCCCAGGGCCCGCCCGAGGGCACGCCCGGCATGTTCGGCCCGCCGGTCGAGGCGCACGACGAGGCGACGCGGCTCGAGCAGGTGGTGGCCCGGGCCGGCCGCGACCCGCAGTGGCGGCGGCACGGCCGGCGCCGCCGC
>NZ_JBFAZH010001123.1:0-2522 GCF_040681735.1 Actinoplanes sp. NPDC051633
GGTGTGTGATCTGCCCGGTCAGCCGGCCGGGCAGGTCTGGCGGTACTCCTGGATCGCCGAGCCCGACGGGCCCGGGCACAGGAACTGGTCGTACCGGGTGTCATCGTCCACGTAACGCTTGAGCCAGGCCACCGCCTGCTTCGCCGTCGGGGTGTTGACCGACTGCGGGAAGAAGTGGCTGGCGTTGTTCAGCTCCAGGTACGCCTTCTCGGCCGAGGCCGGGATGGAGTTGTAGAACGGCTCCGAGTGGCTGGAGACGGGCGCGATGGAGTCCGACTCGCCACCGACGATCAGCGTCGGCACCCGCAGCGACGACCAGTTCTTGGTGCCGTTCCACGGTGCCAGCGGCACCGCGGCCTGCAGCGTCGGCCGGCTGCGGGCGGCCTCGAGGCTGCCGCCGCCACCCATCGAGTGTCCGGAGACGGCCAGCCGGTTGGGGTCGACGCGGGTGCGCCCGGACCAGGTCTGGGTGACGTAGTTGAGTGCGGCGAGCAACTGCTGACCGCGGGATGCGGGCTGGTCGAGCGTCGAGTTCGTCTCGATGCCGATCACCACGAAACCGTGCGAGGCGATCCGCGGACCGAGCCAGGAGATGCTCGACCAGCGGGCGGTGAAGCCGGGGGAGATGGCCACCGCGCCGAACGTGCCCTGGCTGGTGGTGGTCGGGTAGTAGACGACGCCGCCGCCGAATCCGCTGACGGATGACGGCACGGACTGCGAGGCGGTGCTGAACGGACCGCTGGAGGCTTCCAGGATCGCGTTCGTCGGGTTGGGCCCGCGCTCGTACGGGCTGGCGGCCAGTGCGGGGGTGGCGCCCACCGCGGTGCCGGCGAGAACGGCGACTGCCGTCGCCACTGTGGCTATCCAGCGGCGGAGGGGGACGGATGACGTCTGCACGTCGGACACGCTCCTTGAATCGGACGGATCGACGCGTGTCAGTGTTTGGTTCGTAACATGCTGTGCACATCGGTGAAATCGCCAGTGCTCTTCCGGCAGTTGTGAAGCTGTCTCAGCGGTTGTAGAGACGGCGGGACCACAGGTAGCCGACCAGCGCGATGCCGGCGCACCAGGCCGCCGCCGCGATCGCGTTGCCACCGACCGGGCCGCCGGTGAGCAGGGCGCGCAGCGTCTCGATGATCGGGGTGAACGGCTGGAACTCGGCGAACTGCCGCAGCCCGGCCGGCATCGAGTCGGTGGGCACGAAGGCGCTGCCCAGGAACGGCAGCACGTAGAGGAACGTGGGCAGGTTGCTCGCTGTCTCGATGCTCTTGCTGACCAGCCCGAGGCCCACCGACAGCCAGGTGACGGCGAACGACGCCATCGCCATCACCCCGATCGCGCCGAGCCAGGCCAGCGGGTCGACCTCGGCGCGGAATCCGATCGCGACCGCCACCACGCCCACGACCAGGACCGCGAGCAGTGCTTGCAGGACACTGCCCAGCACGTGCCCGGTGAGGACCGAGACGCGGGCGATGGCCATCGTGCGGAACCGGGCCACGATGCCCTCGGTCATGTCCGTCGCCACCGACACCGCGGTGGCCGTGCCGACCGCGGCGATCGTCGTCATCAGGATGCCGGGCACCAGGTATTCGAGGTAGTCACCGCGATCACCGCCGAGGCCGGCGCCGAGCGCCCCGCCGAAGACGTAGACGAACAGCAGCATGAAGACGATCGGCATCCCGGCGAGCATCACGGTCATCGACGGATATCGGCGGATGTGTTTGAGCTGTCGGCGCAGCATCGTGCTGGAGTCGCGGACGGCGAGAGCGACGGCGGTCATGAGGGAACCTCCTCGGTGAGGGCAAGGAAAACGTCGTCGAGGGTGGCGGAGTCGCCGACCTGGGCCTTGAGCTCGGCGGGCGTGCCCGTCGCGACCAGGCCGCCGCGGTGCAGCACGGCCACCCGGCCGGCCAGCCGGTCGGCCTCCTCGAGGTATTGCGTGGTGAGCAGCACCGACGTGCCGCCGGCAACCAGCTCGCGGATAATTGCCCACACGGTCAGCCGGCTGCGCGGGTCGAGCCCGGTGGTGGGCTCGTCCAGGAAGATGACGCGCGGGTCGCCGACCAGGCACATGGCCAGGTCGAGCCGCCGCTTCATGCCACCGGAGTACGTGTTCACCGGCTTGGCCGCCGCGTCCTCGAGGTCGAAGCGGGCGAGCAACTCGCGGGCCAGGCGCTTGCCCTGTGACCGCCGAAGGTGATGCAGGTCGGCCATCAGCAGCAGGTTCTCGGTGCCGGTGAGCAGGCCGTCGACGGCGGAGAACTGGCCGGTGACGCCGATCGCGGCACGCACCGCGTCCGGCTCGCGGGCGACGTCGTGCCCGGCGACCCGCAGATCACCGGCGTCGGCGCGGATCAGTGTCGAGAGGATCTGGACGGTGGTGGTCTTGCCGGCGCCGTTCGGCCCGAGCAGGGCGAAGATCTCGCCCTCCGCGACCTCGAAGTCGATGCCGTTCAGCACCTGGTTGTCGCCGTAGGCCTTGAACAGGCCGGAGACCGAGATCATGAGTAGCTCCTCGAGGG
>NZ_JBFAZH010001124.1:0-2510 GCF_040681735.1 Actinoplanes sp. NPDC051633
GTTACTTTGAGTCATACCGATGATTGTCACGCAGTGTGAAGATCGACATGCGCCGACGCGCCACGAGAATCGCACGTGACGGCGGTCGCAGGTCTTCACTGACTGGTTACTTCACGCTTCGATACCCTGCCGTCATGCCCGCTGATCAAGCACCCATGAGCAAGCGACTCCGTCTGTGCGAAGAGCTACGCAAGCTCCGTGAAGGCAAGAGCTGGTCAGTAACGCACGTTGCCGCACTCCAGGGTTGGTCACACACGAAGGTCAGCCGACTTGAGACCGGTAAGGTCCGGCCGGACGTCGGCGAGGTGATGGACCTCCTCGACCTCTATGGCGTGACCGGTGAACACAACGACCGGTTGGTCACTCTTGCTCGCCAGGCCAACGCCTGCGGGTGGTGGAAGGCGTACGCCGGGATGCCAGCACGCCAGATGGGCTTCGCAGAGATGGAATCCGCAGTCACGGTGATTCGAGAGTATGCAGCGGCGTTCATCCCCGGCTTGGTACAGGACGCCGCTTATATCCGCCAGCGGTTCAGCGATCGTGATGCCGTGAAATCGTTCGACCTCGAAGCAGCGGTCGATGGCCGGCTGGAGCGGCAGAAGATCCTTGATCGCATTGAGTACGAGGTCATCATCGACGAAGCAGCCCCTCGTCGTGCCAGCGCTCCAGCGGACGTGCTGCGAGCGCAGTATCTGAGCCTGATCGAGAGCGGCAGCCGCGAGAATGTCGCTGTCCGTGTCCTCCGCTTCGGCGCTCCGATCGAAACAATGTCGGTTCCGCTGAACAGCTTCGCCCTCTACCGTTTCGACACGCCGGACGACGACGACATGGTGAGTGTCGAGACCGAGACCAGCGACCTGTGGCTCGGCGATGCTGAGGATCTTGCGCGTTATACGGTCGTGTACTAGCGGCTGCATGCAGCCGCTAGCACCCCTGATGAGACTGGCATCGACGGTGCTCCGGCACGGCCGACACCTGAGAGTCGTCTGTCACCGGGTGAGGGTAAGGGTGGGTGATTCGCGAGGTCGAATGGATCAAGGAAAGAGCACAGACGGATCTAAGCTGCCTTGGCGTGAGCCGAGAGACCGATGGCATCATCGCCGCCGCGCAAGCGATAGACCCCACGGTCATAGCTACGTCCATCAACACCGGTGGGCATGCTCCCGGCTCCGACCACTTCAAGCCAGGTACGGGCGGCAAGGGCCTGGCTGCCGACTTCGACTTTGTTCAGAAAGACAAAGCCGCGCGCCGGCTGCACCTGGCGAAGGAGTTTAAACGGCTCTACACATCCGATCTGGATGAGCTCATCTACTCGCCCATGACCACTGGCCTCGGCAACCAAGGCCGAGAGGTCAACATCCTCAGCTTCTACAAGAAGCCGACGGACTTGGTCCCACTGGTTGCTCGCGCACGGTTTGTGAAAAGGGAACAGTTATTCGATACGCTGGGCCTCGTTCTGATGTGGAACTCCGAACACTATCTGCGGAAACGACCGATGCAAGGCACCCCCGTTGGTTGGACCTCCGGGGGTGCCTTCGCGTCAGAGTCCCAGGAACGGCTTGATGAAGAGGTCGTAGACGGTGTTACCCGCCACGCCTCCGGCGCTGACGATGACTGTCCACTTGATAAACGCGATGGTCCAACGGGCAAGCCTGTGATCTGCGATCCAGCCCGATACCTTGTCGATCTTCGCGTTCACGTACTCGTTGAGGATTTCGAGAAGAAGTTGTACGGCGGCTTTGACGTCATCCCAGCGAGCAGACGACTTCCGGCGGTTGGGCACGGTGACCCCACTTTAAGGAGGTGTGTCGAATGGGCCCGTTGCTTAGTAAATCCAAGCAACGACGAACTTCGGACAGATAACGGGCGCCAAGCCGGTAGGTCGCGCGCCGGGAACGCCGTTATCAAAGCGTGATCAAACGTGTCTGGTCGCCTGAAGGCCCTGTAAAGGCTTGACAAACTTGGCTGTTCGGGGAACACCTGTCGCCTAAGGTGAACGATGTCCTTCGCAAGGGGACGCGTCGACCCCGCTCACTTCGGTGTGCGGGGTCTGTCGTTTGTGTCGCACACCGCGACTAGTGTTCTGGCGTTACCCTTGCGACGAAAGGACAACTGAATATGGAATCGCAAACCATTGAGCGGATCGACATCGACCCCGCTGAGCTGCTTCTCGACATGAACGTCCGCAAAGACGTCCGGTTCGACAAAGACTCTGGTGGCAGCATCGCCGAGCGAGGTGTGCTCGTCACGATCATCGCGTGCGCACCGCATCCGGCGACATCCGAGTCCGTCACGGCCACCGCCGCACGCTCGCTGCCATCGAAGCGAGGGCTCGTCGCCCGCTGGCCCGTCCGGCGGGCTATTTCGCGTCTAACCTCGCGTGGTCATGAGCGACTTCGATTCGCGACCAGCGACACTCCTCCACAGTCAGCGCGTTGGCGAGTTGATGGTGCAAGTCATCAAGGAGGCGATGGATCGCTCAACCTGTCACGACCGCAGCAAGACGGAAC
>NZ_JBFAZH010001125.1:0-2510 GCF_040681735.1 Actinoplanes sp. NPDC051633
GACACGGTCATCCCGCGGGCACCGGTCCCGGGCGGCCGGCCGCCCGTCCTGGTCACGGCCGAAGGGCTCGAGTCGCTGCGGCCGGGGTCGGTCGTCGTCGACATGGCCGCCGGGGCACACGGCGGCAACGTAGAGGGTTCCCGACCCGACCAGAGCATCGTGACGCCCGGCGGGGTCACGGTGATCGGCGCCGGCAGCCTCGCCGCGCAGGTGCCGCAGGCCGCGTCGGCGGCGTACTCCCGCAACGTGTGCGCCCTCCTCTCCTCCCTGATCACCGATGGTGGGGTCGCGATCGATCCGGACGACGAGATCCACGCCGCGGTCGTCCTCTCCCCGGAGGTGTCCTCATGAACCCGCTGCTGCTCGCCGACATCACCGTCTTCGTGCTCAGCCTGCTCGTCGGCTTCGAGGTCATCAGCAAGGTGCCCGCGACGCTGCACACGCCGCTGATGTCGGGCGCCAACGCGATCCACGGCGTCGTGCTGGTCGGGGTGATGCTGCTCGCCGCCACGGCCACGTCGGTCGTCGAGTACGTGATCGTGGGCATCGCCGCCGCGTTCGCGGCGATGAACGTGGTCGGTGGCTACCTGGTCACCGACCGGATGCTCGGGATGTTCCGCTCCGGATCGAGGTCCCGCTCGTGAGCTGGTTCGACACGACGGTCCACCTCGTCTACCTCGCCTGCGCGACGTGCTTCGTGGTCGGCCTGCACCTGATGAACGCGCCGGCGACCGCCCGGCGCGGCAACCGCGTGTCCGCGGCCGGCATGGCCGTCGCGGTGCTCGTCACGGTGGCCGTGCTGATCCACGACCGGGAGACGACCGCGTGGGGTGCGATCGCTCTCGCCGCCGGGTCCGTCATCGGCGCCGTGGCCGGGCTGGTCGCCGCCCGCCGGGTCCTGATGACCGCGATGCCGCAGCTGGTCAGCCTGTTCAACGCCGTCGGCGGCGGGGCGGCGGCGCTGATCGCGCTCGGCGACGCGCTGGCGCACACCGGCGAGCTCGGCACGCTGCCGGTGGTGACGACGCTGACGACCGTCCTCGACCTGGCCATCGGCGGGGTCACGCTGAGCGGGTCGCTGATCGCCGCGGGCAAGCTCGCGGGTGTGATCCCCGGCCGGCCGCTGGCCGTACCCCGGTGGATCAATCTCGTTCTCGGGGCGGTGGCGGTGGTCCTCGCCACGCTGTTCGTCGCCGGTCACGGCGGCATCGCGGCGCTCGCCGTCATCGCCGTGGCCGCGCTCGCCGCCGGTGTGCTGCTCACGCTGCCCATCGGGGGCGCCGACATGCCGGTCGTCATCTCACTGCTCAACGCCTTCACCGGCACCGCCGTGGCGATGGCCGGCTTCATCCTGGACTCCAGCGCGCTGATCATCGCCGGTGGGCTGGTCGGCGCGGCCGGCGCGATCCTGACCAAGCTCATGGCGGACGCGATGAACCGCTCGATCGGCGCGATCCTGGCCGGGGGCTACGGCACCGGCGACAACGGCGCGATCGCGGTGGGCGCCGGCGGTGCCACGCGGTCGATCACCGCGGAGGATGCGGCGTTGCAGCTCGCGTACGCGAACAAGGTGGTGATCGTGCCCGGCTACGGCTTGGCCGCCGCGCAGGCCCAGCACGAGATGGTCGCCCTCGCGCGGGCGCTCACCGAGCGCGGGGTGTCGGTCCAGTACGGCATCCACCCGGTGGCGGGACGGATGCCGGGCCACATGAACGTGCTGCTCGCCGAGGCCGACGCGCCGTACGAGCAGCTCAAGGACCTCGAGGAGATCAACCCCGACTTCCCGGCCACCGACGTGGCGCTGGTCGTGGGCGCCAACGACGTGACCAACCCGGCGGCCCGGCGGCCGGGCAACGCGGTCTCGGGCATGCCCATCCTGGATGTGGACCGCGCCCGCAGCGTGATCGTCATCAAGCGGTCGATGGGCCAGGGGTACGCCGGCATCGAGAACGAGCTGTACTCGCTGCCGTCCACGGCGATGCTCTTCACCGACGCGAAGGCCGGGCTGGCCGCGCTGCTGGCGGGCGTCCGGGAGTTCGCCTCCTGACCTCGACCCGGGTCATCCGCGCGGTCGTTGCGTCGTTCTCGTCGCGGCCGGTTCCGCGCCGATGAGCAGGTCGAGCTCGCTCTGGAGTCGGGCGACCAGGAAGGGCAGGGCGGGGCAGAGCTGCGGGTCGGCGACGACGGTGATGACGAGCGTGCCCGCGTACGACAGGACGGCGAACGCGACCGTGACGTTGCCGGTGATCGCCGACACCGGAATGACCTCGGTGATCGGCACGCCCAGAAATGAAAGCCGAACCTCCGGACCGCGCAGGTTGGTGACCATCGTGGTCACCAGCCTCTGCCGGTCGACGAACCACCGATAGGCACCCAGCCGGGCAAGGATCCGAAACGCCGGTCCGAGCAGCGCGCTGGTGTCGCCCGGTGCGGCCGGCGTGGGCCGGCGGGGGGTGCCGGGGACAGCCCCCATCCCCGGGTAAGGGTGGGGGAGCGCGATAAACGGGACC
>NZ_JBFAZH010001126.1:0-2507 GCF_040681735.1 Actinoplanes sp. NPDC051633
TGGTGGACCGGCCGATCGGCATGCGCGGGCGCACGGCGCTCTACGGCCCGCGCCACCTGTTGCAGCTGGTGGCCGTGAAACGCCGGCAGGCCGAGGGCCGGCTGCTGGCCGACATCCAGGTGGAGCTGTCCGGTGCCGACGACGAGACGCTCGCGGCGGTGGCGCGGGTGCCGGCGGCGCTGCTGGCCGCGGACGGGCCGTATGAGGACGAGATCATCGCGCCCCGCCCGCGCTTCTGGGCGGACACACCGGCCCAACCGGCCGTCAAGCCGGCCGCGGCGCCGGCGAAGGAGCAGGAGCAAGAACCGCGTGGCACGCGAGCGGGAGCGGTCCAGCTGGGCGGGGGCGCCATCCTGGTGCTTCCGGGTACGCCCACCGACGACGACCTCGCCGCCATCACCGCGGCCGCGGCACCGCTGCTGCGCACGCTGGCCGGCCGCGGCCTGCTGACCCCCGTGAACACCGAGGATGGGAGCCCGTCATGACCTTTTCGATCGCCCCGATGGCACCCGGCGAGCTGGGTCGCATCAAGATCCTGCCGGATGCCGGGTTCGGCGCGCTCCTGACCGATCGCGGCAACCTTCCGCTCGACCGTCTCGACGTCCGTTCGCAGGTCACCGGCCTGGTGGCGCGCACCGTCGTCGCCACGGAGTTCGTCAACGTGCACGACACCGCGCTCGAGGCCACGTACGTCTTCCCGCTGCCGGACCGCGCCGCGGTGACCGGGATGACGATGACCGCCGACGGCCGCACGGTCGAGGCCGAGCTGCGGGAGCGCGGCGCGGCGCGGGAGGCGTACGACCAGGCCGTCGCCGAGGGCAAGCGGGCCTCGATCGCCGAGGAGGACCGGCCCGACGTGTTCACGATGCGGGTGGGCAACATCCTGCCCGGCGAGCGGGTGACCGTGGAGCTGCGGCTGGTCGGGCCGCTGCCGTTCGAGGACGGCGCCGCCACGTTCCGGTTCCCGCTGGTGGTCGCGCCGCGCTACATCCCGGGCACCCCGCTGGGCGGCCCGCAGTCCGGCGACGGCCGCGAGCTCGACACCGACGCGGTGCCCGACGCCTCCCGCATCACTCCCCCGGTGCTGCTGCCCGGCTTCCCCAACCCGCTGCGGCTCTCCGTCGACGTCGACATCGACCCGGCCGGGCTCGACCTGGGCGAGGTCCGGTCGAGCCTGCACACGGTGGTGACCGATGAGCGGCGGGTCAGCCTCAGGCCCGGGGAGCGCGCGGACCGCGACTTCATCTTGCGGCTGGGGTATGCGGGCGGCGGCGAGAGCGCGATCGCGGCGCCGGACCGGGCCGCCGGCAGTGACGCCGACTCGAACGCCGGGCCCGATGCCGGACAGGGCACGTACCAGCTCACCGTGCTGCCGCCCGAGGCCGGCCGGGCCACCCGGCAGAAGGATGTCGTTCTACTGCTGGACCGCTCCGGCAGCATGGGCGGCTGGAAGATGGTGGCCGCCCGCCGCGCCGCCGCACGGGTGGTCGACACGCTGACCGCCGGTGACCGGTTCGCGGTGCTGACCTTCGATCACGTCGTCGAGCACCCGGACGGCCTCGAGGGCAGGGGCCTGTCGGAGGCGAGCGACCGGCACCGCTTTCGCGCGGTCGAGCACCTGGCCCGGGCCGACGCCCGCGGCGGCACCGAGATGCTGGCGCCGCTGCTGGAGGGCCTCAAGCTGCTGAAGCAGAGCGAGGCCGAGCAAGCTCAGGACGCGACGCGTGACCGGGTGCTGGTGCTGATCACCGACGGGCAGGTCGGCAACGAGGATCAGATCCTGCGCGAGATCAGCCCGCTGATCGGCTCGACCCGGGTGCACACCGTGGGCATCGACCGCGCGGTGAACGCCGGGTTCCTGGGCCGGTTGGCGAGCCTCGGCGCCGGGCGGACCGAGCTGGTCGAGAGCGAGGACCGTCTCGACGACGCGATGGAGCACATCCACCGCCGGATCGGCGCCCCGGCCGTCACCGATCTGCGGATCGGCGCGACCGGCATGACGTTGCTGGAGGACACCCGCAGCCCGCACCGGCTGCCGGCGCTCTACCCCGGAGTGCCGCTGGTGGTGACCGGGCGCTACGCCGGCGAGGCCGGCGGGACGCTGACGGTGACCGGCCGGACCCGCGACGGTCGCGAGTGGACGACCACGGTCGCCGTGCAGGCGAAGGAGGAGAGCGCGATCACCGCGCAGTGGGCCCGCGCCCGGCTGCGCGACCTGGAGGACCGGTATGCGACCGGCGACCGCTCACTCGAGCAGGCCATCGTCGCGACGTCGCTGCGGTTCGGGGTGCTGTGCCGGTTCACCGCCTTCGTGGCGGTGGACAGCCGGGTGGTCAACGAGGGCGGCCAGACGCGGCGGGTCACGCAGCCCGTGGAGCTCCCGTCCGGCTGGGAGTCCCCGGTGATGGGCGACGTGGCGATGCCCATGTCGATGATGTCGCTGTCGGCGCCGGCCGGCGCCCCCCCGCGCCCGGCGCCCCCGGGGGTCGCCCCGCGGCGGGCGGCGG
>NZ_JBFAZH010001127.1:0-2504 GCF_040681735.1 Actinoplanes sp. NPDC051633
AGCGACCCGAACGACCCGGACGCCGAACTGTACGAGAACGGCTCCCTGCTGCCCAGCCCGCACGCCACGCTCGCCGGCCCCACCTTCGAACAGTGGCTCGACGCCGTCGAACGAGGCACCGCCCGCGGCCTCACCGAGACGGCTGCATAACGGCCGTACGGCGGATGGCCGCGTTGCCGGGGTCGACATAGGAAGGGGTACATGGACACGCCGCGTCGTACCCGCACCTACCGCAGCCATCACCTCGACAGCCAGCGGTGGGATCATGTCACCCTGCGGCCGGGCGACGTCGTCGTCTCGACCTCGATGAAGGCGGGTACCACCTGGATGCAACGCATCATGAGCCTGCTGGTCTTCGGCACGGGCCCCTTGCCGGCACCGCTGGTCGCGTTGTCTCCATGGATCGACGCGGCCTTCCTGGGCGACGTGGATGGCCTCGTGGCGAGCATCGAGGCCCAGCAGCACCAGCGATTCCTGAAGAGCCACTTGCCATTCGACGCTCTGCCGTACGACCCGGCGGTCCGTTACGTGTACGTTGGCCGCGACACGCGGGACGTGTTCATGTCGGCCTTCAACCACTACAGCGCCTACACCGAGTTCACCTACTCGCTGCTGGACGCCGCGGGTGGCGCGGCCGGCCCGATGCCCCGGTGCCCGGCCACTGAACGAGAGCTGTGGGCCGATTGGATGACCCGCAGCCTGTTCGATTGGGAGGCGGACGGCTGGCCGTTCTGGTCTCACCTTCACCACGCCGCGACCTTCTGGCCGCATCGGGACCTGCCCAACGTGCTGATGGTCCACTACACCGATCTGCTTGCCGACCTCGAGGCGCAGATACGCCGCGTCGCCGCCTTCACCCACATCGAGGTGGCCGAGGATGCTTGGCCCGAGCTCGTGGCGGCCGCCCGGTTCGACGCCATGAAGCAGGACGCGATCCGCAACGAGGAGTCCGTCAGGCCGCTCTTCTTCGAGGGCGGCGCCCGTCGCTTTTTCTACAAGGGCACCAACGGACGTTGGCGCCATGTCCTCACCGAGGAAGACCTGGCCCTCTACGAGACAGCAGCCGCTCAGATCGACCCAGGCCTGCGCTCATGGCTCGAAGCCGATTCAGCGGCCAACGCTTGACTCCGGCGTTTGATGCGAGCGGCCCTCGCACACCTTGATCTTCGAGGCAGGTCCAACTTTGTCGCGAGCATGACGGGGATACGGCCGGCGCTGGGACTGATTGTTTCACTAGTTGTCTACGGCACACGGGTTGGGCGGCGTCTTTAAAGGCATGACGTTCGAGGAGTACGTGCTGGTGCGTGGCCCGGCGCTCATGCGCTTCGCGCGCTTGCTCACCGCCGACAACCACCGGGCAGAGGACCTGGTGCAAGACGTACTGGCCAAAGCCTTCGTGCACTGGCGAAGGATCACCGCTGCGGACCATCCCGATCTGTATGTGCGGCGGATGCTCCTCAACGCCCATCACTCCTGGCGGCGGCGGCGCATGAATCGTGAGGTAACCGCTGCTGACCTCGGCGACTACGAGAACGTCGTCGACGCGACGCTCGACTTGGTGGAACGAGACGCGATCTGGCGGGTGGTTCGCACACTGCCGGCACAGCAGCGGACGGTGATCGTCCTGCGTTACTACGAGGACTACGACGACGCCACCATCGCCGGCCTGTTGGGCTGTTCGACGGGCACCGTCCGCAAGCAAGCGATGCGCGCGCTCGAGAAGTTGCGAGCCGTATTGCCGGCCCTGCTCTTGACGACGAAGGAGAATCCGTGATGCACACCGATTTGGAAGACGCGTTGAGAGGCAGCCTGCAACGGCAGGCCGGCAGTGATGCGATCGACGTCTCGTCGCTGTTGAGCTCGGCGGAGACGCGGGGCAGGCGTTGGCGGCGCCGGCGGGCCACGGCCGCTGCCGCCGGTCTCGTTGTGGCCGCCGTCGCCATGCCGATCGGCGTAACCGTGGTGTCGGACCGCCGGATGCCAACCCCGAGCGCGGAGTCGTCGGCCGCGATGCGGCAGCAGGATTTGCGAATGGATCCGGCGGCAGGAGTTCCCGGGGCGGTCGAGCGGCCGGAAGCGGTCGGCACCGACCCGTGGGTACTGCACTTCTCGATCAACGATCTGACCAGCCAGGCCACTTACGCGGGCTGGTCGTCGATGCCGGGCAGGGAAAGAGCCCGGGTACGAGGCCCCGGGGCGATGTCGTTCGAGATCGAGATCGCGAAGGACAGCAGCAGCCTGAAGGCGTTGGCCGGTCGAACGAAGAGTAAAGCGGTCGAGGTCGGCGGTAGAAAGGGCGCCTTGGTGACGCCGGCCGGCAACGGCCCTCAGAGATCCTTTCAGCTGACCTGGCAACCAACCACCGGTGTCTGGGCACGTGCAATCGCATCAGGGGTGACGCGTGCGAAGGTCCTGCAGATGGCCGAGGCAGTTCGCTTCGACAAGTCCACCCGCTGCCGATTGCCTTTCCGGCTCGGGCGTATTCCGGCAGAGATGACGGTGCA
>NZ_JBFAZH010001128.1:0-2502 GCF_040681735.1 Actinoplanes sp. NPDC051633
ACCGGTCGACCGGCGGCACCAAGCCGGCGACGGTCGAGACCGGCGCGACGGTCAACGTGCCGCTGTTCATCACCACGGGCGAGAAGATCAAGGTCGACACGCGCGACGGCCGCTACCTCGGCCGCAGCTGACCACGCATGGCTGAGGGCCACAAGACACAGATGCCGGCGCGCCGCAAGGCGCGCAAGCGTGCGCTCGATGTTCTGTACGAGGCCGATATGCGGGACCTGCCGCCGCGGGCGGTGCTCGAGACCTACCTGCAGCGCATCGAGAAGCCGCATCCCGATCATCTCGACTACGCGGTCGGCCTGGTCGAGGGGGTGGCGAAAAATCTCGACCGGATCGACGAGCTGATCGCCAGCTACGCCGAGGGCTGGACCCTCGAGCGGATGCCGGCGGTGGATCGCAACCTCGCGCGGATCGCCGTCTACGAGTTGCTCTATGTGCCCGAGATCGACGACCCGGTCGCGATCACCGAGGCGGTCGAGCTCGCCCGGCAGATGTCCACCGACGACAGTCCGCGATTTCTCAACGGCATCCTCGGCCGGATCGCGGAGTTCGCAAGTCGCTGATCTTTCTCAGACATGCACAAAGGGAGCCCATCGGGCTCCCTTTGTGTTGCTCTGCTGTGTTGCTCTGCGTTCGGGCCGTGCTCTGTGTTGCTCTGGTCAGTTGCTCTGCGTCAGGTTGCTCTGCGTCAGGACGCGAAGAACGCGCGCGGGTCGGCGACCAGCACGCCCTGCTCGGTCAGACGCTCGATCAGGCCGGACGGCGAGATGTCGTACACGATCGCGAGGGCACGCAGGTCATCGGCGCGGATCGACAGCACCCGTCCGTTGTAGTCACCGCGCTGCTGCTGGATCGCCCGGGCGTACCGCGCCACGTAGGCGAGATCCTCACCGGTCGTGTCGTACAGCTTCTCGAGATCGAGCACGATCTTGTTGGTGGCCTCGAGGCGGACACCGCTGCCGTCGGGCAGCAGCTCCGAGACGGGAACCCGATAGAAATCGGCCAGCTCGGCGAGACGCGAGACGGTGACCGCACGGTCGCCGCGCTCGTACGAGCCCACCACAACGGCCTTCCAGCGACCGTTCGACTTCTCTTCCACACCCTGCAGGGACAGTCCCTGCTGCTGGCGGATCGAGCGCAGGCGGGCGCCCAACGACTTGGCGTACTCAGACGGCATTCGGACACTCCCAGTACTGTGCTGGCCCGGAGGGTTCTTCCCCCGCGATCGCTACGCAGCGTGACGGTACGGCCGTTGCGTCTTCTGGTCAAGTGTTGGTCGCCGATGTGTCGGGGGACTCCTGTGAAAGTTGCCCACTTTCCACGTCGGCCACGTCACCCCGGCCCGCGTCAGCTGCGCTGGTAACGTAGCGTCAGTCCGCAAGCCCGTGATCATCGGGTCTGCACGACACCGACGTCCTTTAACGACCTGTCCCGTGAGGCAGGGAAGGGGGTCCTTGTGGCACTTCCACGTGCCCAATCGGCCAAGATCATTATGTCCGGGTCCGACCTGCAACGGGTCGTCGACCGGATCGCGCACCAGATTCTCGAGAAGACATCGGGCGCCACCGGCACCGTTCTCCTCGGCATCCCGACCCGCGGCGTCCCGCTCGCTCGCCGCCTCGCGAGTCGCATCCACGCATTCGAAGGCGTCGACGTGCCGGTCGGCTCGCTCGACATCACGCTCTACCGCGACGATCTGCGGCTGCACGCCACCCGGGCGCTCGGCAAGACCGAGCTGCCCGGCGACGGTATCGACGGCCGGCGGGTCATCCTGGTCGACGACGTGCTGTTCTCCGGCCGCACCGTGCGGGCCGCGCTGGACGCGATCTCCGACGTCGGCCGGCCCAGCTCCGTGCAGCTGGCCGTGCTGGTCGACCGCGGGCACCGCGAGCTGCCGATCCGCGCCGACTACGTCGGCAAGAACATCCCGACCGCCCAGGACGAGAGCGTCCGGGTCTCGCTGGCCGAGACCGACGACGGCGTCGACGAGGTCAAGCTCACCGGAGGCCCGCGATGAGCAGAGCTGCCGAGGCGGCTTCGCCGCACTGCGAGGACAAACCGTGATCAAACATCTGCGTTCCGCCGCCGACCTGGACGCGGACACCGCCACCCTCATCCTGGACACCGCCGGTGAGATGGCCGCGCTCGCCGGGCGTGAGGTCAAGAAGCTGCCGACGCTGCGCGGCCGCACCGTGGTGAACCTCTTCTACGAGGACTCCACCCGCACCCGCATCTCGTTCGAGGCGGCGGCCAAGCGGCTCTCCGCCGATGTGATCAACTTCTCGGCCAAGGGATCCAGCGTCTCCAAGGGCGAGAGCCTCAAGGACACCGCGCTGACCCTGCAGGCGATGGGCGCCGACGCGGTGGTCATCCGGCACCCCGCCTCGGGCGCACCGCACCGGCTGGCGACCTGGGTGGACGGTTCGGTGATCAACGCCGGCGACGGCACCCACGAGCACCCGACGCAGGCGCTGCTCGACGCGTACACCATGC
>NZ_JBFAZH010001129.1:0-2502 GCF_040681735.1 Actinoplanes sp. NPDC051633
ACCCCGGTAGCCGGCGAAATTCCTCCTCATCCACCACGATCATCTCGATCGGCGGGGCTTGCGGCCCGTCATGCCGGTCCGGGTTGGGTTCCAGCCACCGTTCGGCGTCCCGCAGGCGCGGCTCGACGCCCTCGAGCTCGCCGGTGGCCAGCAACGCCCCGACATAGCCGTTACTGAGCACCGGCCTTGCCGGGAAGAGATGATCGGGCAGCAGCTCGAGCCAGCCACGCAACGTCGCCTCCCGTCGGTCCCTGCGCATGGCCGGCATCGCGCGCTCCACCAGATCCGCCGCACGCTCGAAGTCCTCGGCGGCGAGGGCGTGATGGATGGCCGCGGCCACCTCGCCGTGCTGGGCGTACCAGGCGCTCGCCCGGCGGTGCAGGCCGGACACACGGTCGGCTTGCTCGTCCCGCAGGCGCGCATGCAGCACATCGGCGAAGAGGTGGTGATAGCGGTACCAGCGGCGGCGATTGTCGAGCGGGACGAGGAACAGGTTGCCTCGCTCCAGGGCCTCCAACATCGCCCCGCCACCATCCTGTCCCGTGACGGCATCGCACAGCGGACCGGTCAGCCGGGCCAAGATCGAGGTCTGCAGCAGGAAGGCTCGGACATGGTCGGGCTGACGCTGCAGCACCTCCTCGCCCAGATAGTCGACGACGTAGCGGTCGTCCCCGGCGAACCCGGCGATGAAGCCGGTGATGTCGTCGCGGCCCTGCATCGACAGCGCCGCCAGCTGAAGGGCGGCGATCCACCCCTCGGTGCGCTCCTCCAGCGCACAGACATCCTGCGCCGTCAGCGGCAGGGGCATCACCTCGGCGAGGTACGCGGCGACCTCGTCAGGGGTGAAGCGCAGGTCAGCCGCGCGAGCCTCGACCAGCTCGCCGCGGGCCCGCAGCCGGGCGAGCGGCACCGGGGGATCGGCGCGGCCGGCGATGACCACATGCACCTGCGCAGGCAGGTGGTCGAGCAGGAAGGCCATCCCGTCCTGCACGTCGCGCGATTCGATGACGTGGTAGTCGTCGAGCACCAGCACCAGGTCGTTTCCGAGTGAGCCGAGGTCGTTGAGCAGGGTGGTGAGCAGCTCGTGGGTCGGAACCGGTTGTGACCCGTCCAGCAGCGCGACGGTCCTCGCGCCCACTCCTGGTGCCGCAGTCCGCAGCGCGGCGATCACATACGTCCAGAACAACCGGGGATCGTTGTCGCCGTGGTCCAGCGACAGCCAGGCGGCTGAGCGCGTTTCGGTCGGCGACGCCGGTGCGGCCGCCAGCCACGCGGCGAGCAACGTCGTCTTGCCGAAGCCGGCCGGTGCGGACACGAGCATCAACCTCGACGCTGCCCCGCGGTTCAGCCGCGCAATCAGTCGCGGACGCGGCACCAGGCCACGTCGGGGCATCGGAATATAGAGCTTGGTCTCGAGCAGCGGAGCTGGCATCACCGTCTCCTGTTGCGAGCGCGTCATGTGGTGGATGCTGGGTCCTCCGGCCCACCCGTTCCTCGGCGATCCGCCCTCACATTAGACCGCTGATCGCAGGGCGAACGGCAGGCGCGGCTCGCACGTCGTGTGCCACCGTCGGGAGAGCGCAATGCCGGACACGTCCCGTCCACGGAACAGCAGGTCCGGCGCCGGCCCGCGTCTGCCTCCGGTCGGCGCGGTCGGGCCTGACTCACCGGCGGTACACCGGGTCGGATGGGGCTTCATCGCGCTGTACGCGTCGGCGTACACGGGCACCTCCCTGGTGTTCCTCGCGCCACTGCTGGTCACCCTGGCGTTGAAGGTCAACTCACTGGTCGGGATCGACCGGGCCCCGGGCAGCTTGGCGCTGGTGACCGGGATCGGCTCCGCGCTGGCCATGGTCGCCAATCCGTTCTTCGGCAGATTGAGCGACCGCACCTCGTCGCGGCTGGGCATGCGCCGGCCTTGGATGGTCATCGGCCTGCTGGCCGGTTCCCTCGGCATCCTCACGGTCGCGTTGGCACCCACCATCGCGGTCGTCCTGCTCGGATGGTGCGTCGCCCAGCTGTTCTTCAACGCCCTGCTCGCCGCCCTGGTGGCGGTGCTGCCGGACCAGGTCCCGCCCGCTCAGCGCGGCCTCGTCGCGGGTGTCCTAGGGGTCTGTCTGCCGATCGCGTCGGTGAGCGGCACCTTCCTGGTGCAGCTGTTCACCGGCAGCCAGCTTGCCATGTTCCTCGCCCCGTGCGCGATCGGCGGGTTCCTCATCCTGCTCTTCGCGGTCACGCTGAACGATCGCCGGCTCGCCCGGGCCGACAAGGCGAACTGGTCGCTGCGGGAGTTCGCCAACGCGTTCTACGTCAACCCCCGCAAGAGCCCGGACTTCGCGTGGGCCTTCGGGAGCCGGTTCATGCTCCTGCTGGCGTACGCCTTCCTCACCACATACCAGGCCTACTTAAATTTAAATATTAGCACGCATTTATGCCGAGAAAATTTATTGATGTTGAGAAGAACCCTTAACTAAACTTGGAGACGAATGTCGGCATAGCGTG
>NZ_JBFAZH010001130.1:0-2500 GCF_040681735.1 Actinoplanes sp. NPDC051633
ACCGGCGGCGTTGGCGGGGGCGGCGGGGATCAGCAGGAGGGCGGCGCCGGCGAGCAGCGCCTTCTTCCAAGGGGACATGACCTTCCTCCATGAAGCGTCACATGCGAAGCCAGACGGCCGTGTCCGGCGGCAGGGACGAGCCGTCGAGTGGGCCACTGGCGAGGAGGCACGTCCGATGCGGTGGAAGGGGGACCGCGGCACCGGACATGTTGAGCACACACGCGAACGACTGTCCACGGGTGTACGCGAGCACCCCCGGCGCGGCCTCGAGCCACGCCATCGTGCCCTGATGCAGTCCCTCTTCCGCGCGGCGCAGGCGGATCGCCGCGCGGTAGAGCTCCAGCATCGAACTCGGGTCGCCGGTCTGGGCCTGGACCGTGCGGTCCTTCCACTCGGCGGGCTGGGGCAGCCACGGCTCCCCCGTCGTGAAGCCGAACGGCGCTTCGTCCCCGGTCCACGGCAGTGGCACCCGGGCGCCGTCGCGGGAGTGGCCGCGCCGGCCCCACATCGGATCCTGGAACCGCTCCGGGGGGATGCTCTCGTTCTCCCAGAGGCCGAGCTCCTCGCCCTGGTAGACGTAGGTGGCGCCGGGCAGGGACAGCGACAGCAACGCGGCGGCGCGGGCGCGGCGGGTGCCGAGCTCCAGGTCGACCGGCGTGCCGTCGAGGTTGTTGTCGAAGCTGAACGTGGTGTCGGCGCGGCCGTACCGGGTGACGTGCCGGGTGACGTCGTGATTGGACAGCACCCAGGTGGCCGGTGCGCCGATCGCCTCGTGCGCGTGCAGGGTGCGGTCGATGCAGGCGCGCATCAGGGCCGGATCCCAGGCGCAGCCGAGGAAGTCGAAGTTGAACGCGGCGTGCAGCTCGTCGGGCCGCAGGTACTTGGTGAAGCGCTCGACCTCGGGCATCCACACCTCGCCGATCAGCGCGCGGCTGTCGTACTCGTCGGCGACCCGCCGCCACCCGCGGTAGACGTCGTGGATCCCGTCGAGGTCGTGGAACGGGTGCGGGGCGCCGTCGGTGACCTCGGGCAGCGCGGGGTCCTTGAGCAGCAGCGCCGCCGAGTCGATCCGGATCCCGTCCACGCCGCGGTCGAACCAGAACCGCAGGATGTCCTCGAACTCGGCGCGCACGTCGGGGTGTTCCCAGTTGAGGTCGGGCTGCTCGGGCGTGAACAGGTGCAGGTACCACTCGCCGTCCGGCGCCCGCGTCCAGGTCGTGCCGCCGAACTCGCCGCGCCAGTCGGTCGGCATGAGCTCGCCGCCGGCGCCTCGTCCGGGCCGGAACCAGAAGTAGTCGCGCTCCTTGGCGCCGGGCGACGCGATGGCGGCCTTGAACCACGGGTGCTCGCTGGACACGTGGTTGGGCACGATGTCGACGATCATCCGGATGCCGGCCTCGTGCGCCTCCTCGATCAGCGCTTCGGCGCCGGCCAGCGTGCCGAAGGCCGGGTCGATGTCGCGGAAGTCGGCGACGTCGTAGCCGGCGTCGGCCATCGGCGACGGATACCAGGGACTCATCCAGATCGCGTCGACGCCGAGATCACGCAGGTGACCCAGTCGCGCGCGGATGCCGTCGATGTCGCCGACACCGTCGCCGTCCGCGTCGGCGAAGCTGCGCGGGTAGATCTGGTAGATCACCGCGTCGCGCCACCACGTCTTGTGGTCAGCCACTGCTACCTCTTTCCCAGTTTTTTGGGCTTTTTTCGGGCACGGTCGGCACAGGCGATCAGCGTTGACCGCCCGGCCGGCTCAGCCCTTCATCGACCCTGCGGAAAGGCCGCCGATGATGCTGCGCTGGAAGATCAGGAAGATCACGATCATGGGTACGGAGGCGATGACGAGCCCCGCCATGAACTCCGTCTGTGGCACCTGACTGGTGTTCGCGAGCCGGCTCAGCGCGACGCTCAGCGTCTGCTTCTCCGGGTCCTGCAACACCAGCAGCGGCCAGAGGAAGTCCTTCCAGATCCCGATGATCGCGAAGATCGACACCACGCCGAGCACCGGGCGGGACAGCGGCAGCACGATCGACCACAGCACCCGCAGCCGGCCCGCGCCGTCGATCGCCGCGGCATCCAGCAGGTCGTCGGGGATCTGGTCGAAGAAGCGCTTCAGCACGTACACGTTGAAGGCGTTGGCGACGGCCGGCAGCCAGAGCGCCCACGGGGTGTTCAGCAGGTTCCACCCGAAGATCGGCACGTCGGCGACGGTCAGATAGGCCGGCACCAGCAACGCGGCGGCCGGCAGCATCAGGCTGGCCAGCATGGCGCCGAGGATGATCCGCCCGAAGATCGGCCGCAGTTTGCTCAGCGCATAGGCCACCGCCACGTCGACGGTCAGCTGGATGAGCCAGCCGCCGACCGCGTAGTAGACGGTGTTCAGGAAGAACTTGCCGATCCGCATGTTCGTCCAGGCGGTCGCGTAGTTCTCCGGATGCCACGTCTCCGGCAGGAAGGACGGGACGGGCTGGGCGAACTCGACCGGCGTCTTCAGCGCGCTGGT
>NZ_JBFAZH010001131.1:0-2499 GCF_040681735.1 Actinoplanes sp. NPDC051633
ACCCAAGCCGCTTGAGCCGAAGGTGCTCCCGATCAACCTGACCGAGGCGCAGAAGGACCTGGTTCTGCGTCCGCTGATCACCGACATCGGTGTGATCGCCTGGAAGCCCGAGGCCGGTCGCACCGCCGATCAGGTGCGGGAGAGCGCCGGGTACGCCGCGTTCCTCAACGGCAACGACATCCGGCCGGAGCAGCAGCCGCTGCTGAACGACATCGGAAACCTCACGCTGACCTTTCCGCACGCCGACAGCGACGACCCGGCCGTCTTCACCGCCGACCCGCTGACGGAGCTCGACCTGCAGCAGGCCGCCGACCTGCTGAGCCAGGTGCCGGGCGTCGATGAGGCGCGCGTCGTGAAGCTGCGGGGGATGTGGTTCCGGGCGCAGGTGAGCACCGAGGGCCCGCCCGGGCGCGAGGCGGACGGCATGGGTCCGGTGATCAGCCAGCCGGGCATCCAGGGCGGCGCCGTGCTGACCGAGCCGGGCAGTGCCGGCAAGACCCGGTACACGCCCTACGTGGTCTACGTGGGTGGCGGCGTGGACCGGAACGCCCTCGACAGGATCAAGACGTCGCTGGCGGAGCACTGGGGCGCGGCGGCCGGAGACGTCGTCCTCACCCCGCAGAAGATCGACCCCGAGTAGGTCAGGATCCCGCGCCCGGCGCGACGTCGGTGAAGTGTTCGACCAGCGGCGGATTCGCGAAGTGAGGGCCGATGTGGCCGCGCCACCGCTCGAAGCGCTCGGTGTTGCGGAAGTTCTCGATGTGCGCCTCGACGCTGTCCCACTCGACCAGCAGCACGAACCGCGACGGTGACTCGGCGCCACGGGTCATGCGGACCGACCGGCAGCCCGGTGTGCCGGCCAGGATGGGGTGGCCGAGCCGGTAGGACCCCTCGAACGCGTCCTCCTGCCCTGGGACGACGTCGATCAGCGCGACTTCGAGAACCATGCCCGGCAGCCTGCCACATATACCGACGAACTAGCCTCCTAGGACGCCGTAGATGGTGCGTGAGCCGGCTCATTCACCGGGCCGCGACCAGGGGAAACGCCGAGTGGCCGGGAGATGTCGGGCACGTTTTGGCAGGGGAGCGTGCAATAACGCACGCCGATGCGACACAATGGCAACGTTGCAGGGGAGTATTCCTTCGCGTCGGTCTCGTCAACACGGCTGCTGTCCCACCCCGGGGCAGACACCCGGGGCCGGCGGTCACGATCCGGTTCGCCGGCCCGTGGCGGGAGAGACCTTCGACAGCGCACGCCACCGGGCCCCCCATGTCCGGTGATGTCCCGTGACTGCCGGAGGTTCCCCGATCGTGATTGTCTCCGCCTGGGTGTGGATCGCGACTCTCGCCGCTCTGATCGTCCTGCTCGCCGTCGACCTGTTGATCGTCGGACGCCGGCCGCATGAGCCGAGCATGCGCGAGGCGGGCACCTGGGTGGGTTTCTACGTCGGGCTGGCGCTGCTCTTCGGCCTGGGCATCTGGTTCTTCGCGGGCGGGACGCCGGCCGCCGAGTTCTACACGGGCTGGCTGACGGAGTACAGCCTGTCGGTCGACAACCTGTTCGTCTTCGTGATCATCATGGCCCGCTTCGCGGTGCCCCGGCGTTTCCAGCAGAAGGTGCTGCTCATCGGCATCGTGCTGGCGCTGCTGATGCGCGGCGCGTTCATCGCGGCCGGCGCGGCTCTGATCTCGCAGTTCTCCTGGGTGTTCTACATCTTCGGCGCCTTCCTCGTGTACACCGCGGTCACGCTGCTCAAGCAGGGCGAGAACGACGAGGAGGACTTCAAGGAGAACATCCTGATCCGGTGGTCCAAGCGGGCGCTGCCGCTGTCCTCGTCGTTCGGCGACGGCAAGCTGACCACGACCGCGGTGGCCACCGGCAAGCGTCTCTTCACGCCGATGCTGATCGTGATGATCGCGATCGGCACCACCGACCTGATCTTCGCGCTCGACTCGATCCCGGCGATCTTCGGCATCACCAAGGAGCCGTACCTGGTCTTCACCGCGAACGTCTTCGCGCTGATGGGTCTGCGCCAGCTGTACTTCCTGCTCGGGGGCCTGCTGGAGCGCCTGGTCTACCTGAACATCGGGCTGGCCGTGGTGCTGGCCTTCATCGGGGTGAAGCTCTTCCTCGAGGCGCTGCACACCAACACGATCAGCTTCATCAACGACGGCCACGGCTTCCACTGGGCGCCGGAGATCCCGATCTGGCTCTCCCTGCTGGTGATCATCGGCTGCCTGGGCGTAGCGACGGTGGCCAGCCTGGTGAAGTCATCCCGAGACAGGAAAAAGGAACTGATCGGCGCCGGCAGGTAGAGCATCAGCGCGCACGCTCCGCGCAGCTAAAGGCGCACGTCCGCCGCGCAGCAAAAGCACGCACGTCCCGCCGCGCAAACAGCACACGTGCGGCCGCGCAGCTCAAGCGCGCACGTGCCGCTTCTTTAACCTCAGCCACGCACCCGCGATTGCCGCCGGTGACTTGGGCCCGAAAAAGTGCCA
>NZ_JBFAZH010001132.1:0-2498 GCF_040681735.1 Actinoplanes sp. NPDC051633
CCGGCGCCGGCCGGGCCGGCGATCTCCTGGCGGTCCCCGGCCCCGCGGCCGTCGTCGCTCCCACCGGCGACGACGGGCTGAGCGGCCGGGAGATCGAGGTGCTCCGGCTGCTGGCCTCCGACCTGAGTGGACCGGACATCGCGCGCCGGCTGTTCGTCTCGGTCAACACGCTGCGCACCCACACCCGGCACATCTTCACCAAGCTCGGCGTGAACACCCGGCCGGCCGCCGTCCGCCGCGCGACCGACCTCGGTCTGTTCTAGCGACGAATCACCAACCCGATCACATCATCTGATGATGTGGCGTCACCATGCCGCTTCCTACGGTTCGGGGCATGAACATCACCACCGCGGGCCTGACCCGCGCCGCCGCTGCCGCCGCCGTCCTCTCCGGAGCCATCTTCATCGCCGTGCAGATCAAGCACCCGCCGATGGCGGCCGCCTCGGCCGAGACGATGCAATGGGTGGTGCGCAGCTGCGCCAAGGCCGTCATGGCCGCGCTCGCCGTCGCCGGGATCACCGGCATGTACCTGCGGCAACACCGCCGGACCGGGCTGCTCGGCCTGGCCGGCTACCTGGTCTTCGCCGCCGGATACCTCGCCATGTTCAGCGTCGAGGTCATCGCCGCCGCGGTCCTGCCGAGCCTCACCGGCACCGAGCCGGGCTACGTCAACGACGTCCTGGTGTCCGCCGCCGGCGGCGCGCCGGCCGGTGACATCGGCGGCATGCAGACCGTGCTCAGCCTGTCCGGCTTCGGCTACATCGCCGGCGGTCTCCTCTTCGGCATCGCCCTGTTCCGAGCCCGCGTCCTGGCCCGCTGGGCCGCGGCACTGCTCGCCCTGGGCACCGTGGCCACGGCCGCGCTCGCCGTACTCCCGGAAGCGTTCAACCGTCCGCTCGCCGTCCCGGTCGGCGTCGCCCTGATCGGCCTCGGCGTCTCCCTCTGGCGCAACCATCGGGAGTCGTCCGCCGAAACCGTGCGCACCGGCCCGGCCCGCGTGCACGCAGTCCGATGACCAACGCCGTCGCTGTCACCGACCGGCCGGCCGGCCGCGCGGCCGGCCTGCTGGTCCCGGTGGCACTCATCGCGCTGAGCGCCATCCCGCTCGCCGCCGGCGCATTCCGGGTTGCCCAGCTCACCGGAGGCCCCGCGGTGGTCGCGGCCGACGACCGGTTCGCCGGGTTACCGGCACTGGTGGTCGTGCACATCGCCGGCGCCGCCCTCTACGTGCTGGCAGGCGCCTTCCAGTTCGTCCCCCGGATCCGGCGGCGCCACCTGAGCTGGCACCGCCGGGCCGGGCGTCTCCTCGCCGTCGCAGGTCTCGCCGTCGCCGGGTCGGCGCTCGGGATGACACTGCTGTACGCACCGAAGTCCGGCACCGGCGGCCTGCTCTACGTCCTGCGGCTGGTGTTCGCCTCGGCGATGGCCGCTTGCCTGATCCTCGGATTCACCGCCGTCCGCCGGCACGACATCGCCGCGCACCGCGCCTGGATGATCCGCGCGTACGCCATCGGCCTCGCCGCCGGAACCCAGGCCTTCACCGAAGGCATCGGCGGCGCCGTCTTCGGCACCGGCGACCTCGCGGGCGACCTCGCGAAGGGCGCCGGCTGGGTCATCAATCTCGCGATCGCGGAGTTCGTCATCCGGCGTGGCGCCGGAGCGCTCCGATGAACGCCTCCGTCCCCGCGACCTATGCGATCCGGGTCGACGGCCACCTCGACGACCACTGGTGCCGGTGGTTCGACGGACTCGCCCTCACTCGCGACCGCGACGGCACCAGCACTCTCACCGGTCCGATCGCCGACCAGGCCCAACTCCACGGAACGCTGGCCCGGCTGCGCGACATCGGAGCAACCCTGCTCGACCTGCGCGCCACGGACTGCGCCCCGCCGCCGGTGGGCGTCGAGCACCCGCTGTACACCGGGCGGCTCACCCTCCGGCCCGCGCGCCCGGACGACGCCGATCCGACGTGGAGATACCGGCAGATCGACTCCGTCAACGAATGGCTCACCGGCGGTCCCGCCGACATCGCCGGCCACCGCGACCTCTTCGCCGACCCCACCCGCCTGGCGGCGACGGTGGTGATCCAGCTCGGCCGTGACCCGTCCGCCGCAGTCATCGGCGACCTCCTGCTCCGCCGTGACGACGCCCGGGCACAAGCGGACGGTCAGGCGGAACTCGAGTGCATGCTCGACCCCGGACACAACGGCAACGGGTACGCGACCGAGGCCGTCCGCGGACTTCTCCGGCACAGCCTCGGAGATCTCGGTGTCCGCAGGGTCACCGCGACCTGCTTCCTCGGCAACGCAGCCGCCTGGCGCCTGGCGGAACGCGTCGGCATGCGCCGCGAGACCCACGCGGTCCGCAGCTCTTTGCACCGCTCCGGGGTGTGGCTGGACACCGTCACCTATGCCCTGCTCGCCGACGAGTGGAGAGGATGACCAGTTTGGTCGTCACCGACTCGCCGCGAGCGCGGCCGCGAAGGCAACTGCCGCCGC